>JBMOPR010000545.1:2732-13707 GCA_049323075.1 Pseudomonadota bacterium | reverse complement strand
GTGGCGGTGAGTCGCCGGTGCGCGGATAGCCTACTGACGGTACATATACTGCATCGTGTCCCGCGCCATCGGCAAACAGCACGCTGGCAAGGAACCCGTGTTGGGATTTGCGGTTACGGCTGATCACCACCGCGCCCGCGCCGTCGCCATACAAAAATGCGGTGCGCTTGTTCTGCATGTCCAGCGTGCGCGAACGCACGTCGACGCCGATCACCAGCACATTGTCATCGCCGGTGGCAACGCAGCGAATGGCCTGGTCCACTGCATAGATGAATCCGCTGCAGGCTGCGCCGATGTCATAGGCGGGAAAACCGCGTCCCCCCAGCTTGTGTTGCACCACGCAGGCCGTGGAAGGCGAAAGATAGTCGGCGGTGGAGGTGGCGACGATCAGGCGATCCAGCTGATCCACGCGCACTCCAGCGGACAGCAGTGCGCGTTCGCCCGCCTTTGCCGCCAGATCGGATGTGCTCATGTCGTCGGTGATGAAATGACGGGTTTCGCTGCCGACACTTTTTGCGATGAACGAGGGTTTGATGCGGATGTCAAACGCCTGCATCAGTTCTTCATTGCTGAAACGGCGTGTTCCGGTAGCGTGGCCGTAACCACGGATGCCAATTCCAAACGGTGCGTTGTACATGTTTGAGCAGAATCCCTTCGCAGGCGTGTGGCCTTGGCAGGCCGTGTCGATTGCTTGATGGTGGCGATTGTACTGGAGCTATCGTACCGATGGAATTTTAATAATGTAGTCAAATGATTGCTGTTCGTTGTGATTTTTTGCGCAGCGCATCATTTCCTCCAGACCGTTCAGTTCGTACAAGACAAGGCGGTCTGTCATCGTCAAGCCATCTGGCCTTGATATGTATCAAGCACAGGGCGGAGAGGGAGAGGGGGAGGGAAAATAAGAGGAGGTCTCTACGTTCATACCATGACCTTAAGATCAGTATATGGGCACTAACTCGGTTTTGAAATATTTTTTTAAGTCTGTGTTGTTCCCTTGTATCTCTTTTGTAATTTTAAGTTGTTAAGTTCCTGTTCAAATCCATCCCGTTCCAGGACTTGTCGTACGTAGTCGATTGGGCATGACACGTAAATGCGGGTGCTCGTAATGGATGCATGCCCCATCAATTGTTGTATTGCCACGATATTCGCATGTTCGGCCGTTCCCAATCGCGTACCCAAGGTATGCCGTAAACGATGGGGTGATATGCGGATGCCAGTGCGCATGGAGATCGTTGCAAATGTTTCGGTTAGCTTACGACCACTCAGCTCTGGCAAGGTCATTCCAGGACAAAATGGCTTGGGGTTAAAGACCTGTTCCTCGGGGCGCGGGATAACGCCGATCGACTCCAGCTTCTGTTTGAGTATACGAAGATCATCCAGTGTTGACTCTGTGATAGGGATGCTC
Organism: Pseudomonadota bacterium; assembly: GCA_049323075.1. Taxonomy (GTDB): domain Bacteria; phylum Pseudomonadota; class Gammaproteobacteria; order Pseudomonadales; family Ketobacteraceae; genus Ch67. The sequence continues at coordinate 12,302 of JBMOPR010000545.1, read as the reverse complement.
CATTCGAGCGTATTCTTGCTGCCTTCCTGTGAAAGCCGAATTTGCTTGCGCTCCATATCGATATGATGCCAGCGCAAATTGACAAGCTGCCGGCGGCGGATGGCGGTGTTGAGCAAGAAGCGAATGACCATGGCCCAGAACCAACCCGGTTTGACGATCGCGTCGGTCTCGACTTGATGGATGATGTGTCGGATGTCGTCGTTGTGGATGGTCTTGGGTCTGAGTTTGCAATTGATGTAGCGAACCGACATAAATGAGTTGTCTTTGACCAGCCCCTGAAGGGCCGCGTGTTTGAATAAAATGCGCAAATGTCGCAAATAGGTGTTGTAACTGTGGACCTTCACGCGGCTTAGTGTCCGCTTGCGCCACAATTCGACCTTGTCGGAATTGAATTCAGCTATAAGAATGCCCGGAAATTCTCGCTCCAGTATGCGAGCCGTTGCAAGAAAGATATTTGCGGTGTGGGAATTAAAAACGTGACGATCAATATAATGTTGAGCCAAATCAGTTGGTCTCATACAGTGGTGCTCCACATCCATGTGATGCAGGGTCCCTGTCAATAGGGAACCTGTTAATAATTCCACTTTTCAGGTTAGCAATATTTCCCAATCTGTGCAGACTTGAATTCGGTTTCTGCGCAAACAGCGCGATAAATTGGAGAGGCACTATAGGTAAACTGATAGCAGCAAAAAATCAAGAAGGTGTTTGGTCTTTATGTCCCCTCAGTGTGGGGATGTTTGAGGCGGAGACAGTAGTGGGTTGGCTGGTGGTGGTGTGACGTGACCAAACAGTTTTATTGGATCGAACAGAAAGCCACTGATGCGTGAGGTTCGATGCGGGCCGGCAATCTGGTATGTGTGCACGCTCATGCCCGTTGTGTTCTTGATGTTCTGGCGCAGTTTCTCCACCTTCTTTTGTACGTGCTTGGCCGCGTTATCGGTTTCGAGGCGGGTGCCGTTTTCCCGCTCAAACAAATCGAAAAATACAATGAATTCCTTGAATGCGCGGGGAGAGACGACCAACGCACCTTCCTTGACAATATGAATGACGGCATCCTGCCGGTTGATGGGTAATTTGTTGTTGCGCAGCATGCGTGCCAACCAGTCGAGAAATTTCTGGCCAGTATCGTCGTCTACATGCAGGGGACGAATATCGTCAAACATCAGCAGCCCGGTGACGGGCTCTTGAACGGAAGCGTTCTGAGCTGGCGCAGATTCAGTTGGTTGTTGCATGCCGCGCACGTCAAGATCATGTCCAGAGTCCGAATCCGCCATATCTGCTGCAGCTTCTGGCAGCACGCCGGTGCCAGATTCCGGTACTGCTTCTTCTTGCATCCAGTCAGGTGGTGCCGCCGATTCCTCTATTGCCGCAGGATTGTGGATGGAGTCGGCTGGCGCAGTCTCTGCCATATGCGTGGCGACTGGGGCAGCAGTACTGCAGACAGTTGTAACAGTTGCTGATGCGTTAGCCGGCGTGTTGACCCTGGGCGCCACTGCACAGACAGTGACGGTGCCTTCAAAGGCTGGCGGGCGTCGGGAGGGGGGCAGCAGCCTGGCAACCTCGAATTTGAGCATCGTGAGTTCGAAGCGGAAAGCATTGCTGGCGGGGCCGGTGACAAGGGTATGCCAAATGGCTTTCCCAGCATCGGTCGGGATAATAAATCCGTGCTCCTGCAGGCAATCAAAAATGCGGTTGTTGTCGGTGGGAACTTGCGTCACGCCCTCCTGGCGCAGATAGTCAACAAGCTTCTTGGCTACCGTGCCGCACACCAGCCACAGGTAGTGGCCATCGTGCCAGCCATCCGCACCATTGCCATTGAGTTTGAGTTCGTTGTGTTCCAGCATCTGGCGCAGACCCGTGATCAAGCGGTCCACCAGCGGTATGGCCGGTGCCCCCGGGAAGCGCACACGATCACCGTGATTTTTCAGGTTGCGTGCAACGCTTTCGCCATCGGCTTTCTGCGCGAGTTCACCGATAACGCCCGCCTCGTAGTAATCCCCGTACAACCAGGCGCAGACGTGGGCCAGTATGTCAGGGTACTGGCTCAGCCAGACCATTCCCACCTTGGGCAGGAGGTGTAAGGCGGCATTGGCGATGCGCGTATGCAGTTTGTAAGGAGCTGTCGCAAACTCCACCTGATAGGCTTTGCCGCGCAGCGTGTCCAGCCGCAAGTAAGGCGTCCAGTATTGTCCGTTGAGCAGACGAATGCGGATGGTGGTACTCAGTTTTCCCAGGTCATGCAGGATGACAGCCACAAACAGCGCATAGGTCCAAACGTGCTCCTGGCGCGCACTGGTGTCAGGGTCTGCATTGCGGGGCAGCACCAGCGGTTTGCGTAGTTGTAATGCAATCTCGACCGACTCCAGTGTGTGTGCGGCGAGCCCTCCAGGTCCGGCGTGATGGTGGGCCATGGAGGCGGGGGCCAGTTGGGCGCTTTCCAGAAAGCGGTCGAGGATGGGTTGATACAGCGCCTGCCAGTGCGCATCTTGAATGGCCGTCAAGCGGCGGATGTTGCGTAGCAGGTTTTCCAGCTCGATGACCTGTACCAGTTCCTTGGCGGATTTGAGTTGAAGCTGGCGCAGATTCTGCGGTTGATATGCTGACACCGCTGATGGCGGTGTCAGCATCGTGCTGGGTCTACTCTGGCGCAGTTTGCCAAACCATCTCATTCGCGCAGGGCCAATTCCAGGCTTTCGCAATAGTGCTGGATGATATCCTGAGGGGGATACTCAAACTCGGTATGTAGAACGGTCTTCTTCCGGCTGGGATGAAAATTGACATACGGCATGTCGAAGGGATTCCAGTAGACCGGGGTGTCGGTAAAGCCCACCACATAGGCGCGCCAGGCGAATGCATCCAGGGTGCTAATGGCCTTGTGGATAGCGCGGGACGTCACTGGTGGCTCCATCTGGCGCAGTCGGGACAGCAGTTGTGCTGTGGGGTCGCAATTCTCACCGTCCAGCGGGAAGCCCAGAAAGTTGCGCGTAATATGCTGGATAAGAGGCAAGCATTGCAGGGCATCCAGACGATGTAGTTCATTTTCGATCATTTCGGCATTCCGATGATGCATGTGTATGGCCACTGTAGTGATTAGGAAGGAGGACGTCGCTCGAAATGCCAAGAAAGAGGGGAAGAGCATTATCGGAAGTGGGCGCGCCTTTTGTATTCAACCATTTCCGTTTCCCCTTTATCCCTTGTGAAATTTTAACCATTAAAGAATTAACCGTTAACTTTTTCTGCGCCGTCCGTCCATTCGAGGACGGCGCCCTTTTTGATAAGCGCCCTTACCCCTGTCAGCCGTTTCCCGCCTTTTGTGCCAATCCCAACCGGTGCGCGGTTTGAGTTGATGGGAAAAAGCTCTCGGGGCCAATAAAGGCAATTCGGGGGAATTATTTCAGGGCCTTCGTTACGGTGGCGGCGTAACCGTAAGGAGGTCACTCATGTACACGCACAAAAGGCCGATGCTGGCCCTTGCCCTCGCGGGATTGCTGATAATGACAGCGTGCCCCAGTGTCAGGGCCGAGAACCCGTCGGGCTATGCCCTGATTAATCCAGTCGCCACCGCTGAGCAGAACGACATTCTCGCGGTGGTCGTCAGCCTGAAATTCCCGAACCATGTTGCCACTGTAGGCGATGCCATCTCCCAGTTGCTGGAGCGGTCGGGGTACCGGCTGGCCTTCGGCGGCCACGCAGACCCCGAATTGCCAACCCTGCTGGCGCTGCCGTTGCCACAAGTGCATCGAAGTTTGTCCCAGATTCGACTTCGCGACGCGCTTCAGGCCTTGGCGGGCAGTGCATGGGTGTTGGTGGAAGACCCGGTCAATCGGCTGGTGTCATTTGATCTGGACGAACGGTATCGCATTGTGCCGCCGGTGCTCAAGGAGGGTGTATGAGCGGTCCGGTTTTGCGTGTAGTGCAGGAGGATGTGGCCACTTTTGGCCATGGTCCTGTGACGGTTGCACTAGAGGCCACGAATCCAGACTTGTCATTTGATCCTGAGTTGGATCTGGGTGCGATTGAGGAAGAGGAAAGCGACCGAATTGCCGAGAGCAGAGAACCTGTTGCTACATCGAAGAGCGTGCTCGGTCGGATGTTCCGCTGGATTGCTTTTGGATTTGGTGGACTGGTCATGGTGCTGGTGGTGTTGGTCCTGGTTATGCGTGGCAACAAGGCCCCGGGGAATGTGCCACCGGTGACCGCGAAGGTGGATGTGCTAGAGGCGGCAATGCAGGAACAGGAGGAGTCCGCCGTTGAGGAGGCGATTCCCACGGCCACGGCACCGGCCGAGGAAACGGAATTGCCAGCGAGTATTCCGGACTTTCAACCGCCGATCACGTTGGCTCCGACGAGCGCGGCGCTGGCAGCTGCACCCGCAGTGGCCAGCGTTGATGCAGCGTCTTCAGCGCGTGATGAAATTCTTGCAGTCATTGGCGAGCTGCGCCAGGTGACCAATACCCTGCGGGAGGGATATGCCGAGCAGCAGGCGCATATTCACACGATGCAGGGCGAGCTTGCTTTGCTCCAGGCTTCCAGCGAGGCGACCAATATGCGCGTGGACGGCATTGCGGCTGACTTTGCGCAACTGCGTCGCTCGCTGGACGACGTCTCGTCGCAAAAAAGTCGGCAAGCCACCACGCTTCAGCGCCAACTGACAACCCAGAAACGCGAACTGGAGATGCAAAAGGCGGTTCGCCAGGAAAAACCCACGTTCTTGTTGGCGGGCGTGACCGTGTGGGGATCGGACTATCTGGCCACTGTCTCAGCGAACGGACTGGCGCGCGATCTGGGTCAGGGCGATATTTTTGAAGGTTGGAAAGTGACATCGCTCTCCGCCAGCAGTATCACGCTGGTGCGGTTGCAAGACGGTGTCACCGCAACTCTCGGTGTGAGGAATTGACTATGCCGAACGCGTTGCTGAATTCCATGCTCCGTATTGCCTGGCGCGGCCACGTCACCGTTGGCGCCTGCTGTGTGATGGTGCTGCTGCCTGCCTGCACCACGGTGTCCACACCCAAGCCCGCCTTGACTGAGCAAAGAAGTGCACAGAACTGTTCCATTCACATGCGGGATCTTTCCAGTCCATGGGCGCATGAACGCTACTCCTGTGTTTCAACTGTATCGCCACTGCAGCGTCAGACATCGAGAATCAGAAACCTGCTGACGCAGCCTGCGGCTGAAACCGTCCCGAGAATTGCCGGGGTGAAAAATGAATAGCCCTCGGAAAATTGGCGGCCGGTTCATTTGCGTGACGTGGTTGTTGGTAGTCACAGCCTCCACACCCGTGCTGTCTGCGACAGAGCGATTGGATGTGACGAGCGAGCACACGTCATCGTCTCTTGCGGTTGCGCCCTGGGACGGCATTCCAACGGCGGTCGCTACTCAGGAATGGAGCCTGAGTAGCGACGAGTGGAGTCGGTACCTGACCCTGATGAAGGGCCGAGCCCGCTATTTTGCGGCAGAAATGCCGCCGCCGATGGTGCTGGCTCTGTTCGCGCGGAATGATGCTGAGCGTGATCACTTTACCGAGCTGCTGGCGCGCTTTGAGCGTGACAAGGCTGACCGGCTCCTGGCCGTCCAGCGTTCCTATGATGCCGCGATGGCGCGACTCTACCCAGCCGAAAAAATCATTGATCTGGATATTTTGCGTCGACAGGGATTGCTGCCACCGGCCACCGTGGCATCCACGGTTCCGGGCATGTCCAATGCTGCGACCAGAGATGTGCATATGCCCCGGTTTGGCGATCGCCTTGCCCTGTTCGCGGCGCCCGGTTGTGAGGTCTGCGGCAATCGCGTGCGCGAGCTGGCCGCCAAGTACAGCATTGCTCCGCTGGAAATTTACTTCAAGGGAGAATCCGGCGATCTCAAAGCCTGGCTGAAAAAGGCCGCGCTGGAACCGGCCTGGCTCAAAAGCAACGGCGTGACCTTTGCCAGGGACGAAGGGCAATCAGAACAGTATCAAGCCGCTCCGGGAACGGCGTTCATCGTGCGGGGAGAGGCACTCTATGAAATGGCGCTATAGATCGGCCAGACCCGCACAAAATGGGCCGGCATTCCTGCGATTTATCGCGTGCATGTTGTTCGTGTTCACATCGCCCGTTGCGTGGGCCGTGGTGCCCAAAGCCTATCAAACCGTGGCCCAACAATACGGCGTTCCTGCCGATGTCCTGTACGCCATCGCATTGACGGAATCACGTCAGACCTTGGGGCCAGGCATTGCCCGTCCCTGGCCCTGGACCGCCAATGTGCAGGGAAAACCGTACTACTTCCGGTCACGGCAGGAAATGAGTGCATTTTTGAATAACTTGCTGCGACAGGGAAATCGCAAATTCGACATCGGGCTGATGCAGATTTCATGGCGTCATCATGGCCATCGTTTTAACAGCCTTGATCAAGCCATCGATCCGCTCACCAATCTGCAAGCAGGCGCCGCCTACTTGCGCTATCTCACGCGCAAACAAGGGCTGGAAAAAGCCATTGGCATGTACCACACCGGTGAGGCAGGCCCAGTGAGTCGTCAGCAACACTACAAGCGCATGGTGTATTCCTCGCTCGAAAAAATTCGCAAGGGACGTGCCTGATGGAGGCCTACAGATTGATTCGAAAAATGATTTCATCGCTGTCAGTTGCCTTTGGCATTTTATGCGCAATGTTATCTGCTCCTGTCACCGCTGCGCCCGTCGTACTTCACGACGCTGGCCCAGAGCACACGCAGTCCATGGAAACCTACCTGCGGGTTTTCAAAGCACCGGTCCGTTTCAGTTTGCCTGACAGTGCCGAGAATCGACGTGCACTGCAGCAGGAAATTGCCGCCCGAGCGAAGGCGCACGGCAATGCCGGTGGTGTGCGCGTACCTATCCGCACCGCCAATATGCAGCCCGCCAGGATCGAATCGCGTGATGCCTATTTCCCCAATCTCATCACGCCCGTCTTTATCGTGGGCGCCGACGCCAATTCGCTTGCCTGGCTGCGCACCTGGCGCGATGCACTGCTCAAAGTCGGTGCCATCGGATGGGTGGTGCAGGCCGAGAATGCAGACGAACTGCGGGCCATTGCAGAAGCGGGACACGGCTTGCGACTGATGACCCTGGAGGGTGAGTCGATTCCTGAAGTATTTGGCCTGTCGTCGTATCCGGTGCTGATAACCAGTCGAGCGATCGAACAATAATAAATTAATGCGCGAGGAGCCTGTTTATGTCTACCCGTATGGAAGGTTTGCTGCGTCCACCCATTGAGTACGCCTCGGCGCTGGCCTATTCCGCCGTTGCGGGCATCATGGTGGCCGCACCGATGTATCTGATGATGACGCCGTCGGTGGCGTGGATCACCGGAGCGGGTTTGATGGGACTCGCCGTGGTTCGGTTTCGTGCTGCGTGGCGAATTCGGCGCTATCAGAAGGGGCTGCGGCAGCTACCGTTCTATTCAGTGCCCTTTGCGAATCTGCCAGTCAGCAAGGAGCGTTTGTTCATGGGCAAGGGCTTTGAATGGGAGCCCAAGCATACGCAGCGGTTGCACGACATCGAACAGCCTGGCGCGGAGCGCTATATCAAACCTACGCGCGCCTATCGCATCGCGCGAAAAATTGAACTCCTGGCTGAGTTCAATCCGGTCTGGCGAACCCTCAGTCAATTGACCCGCAGCCCTTCCCGATGGAATCCGGTGGCACCTATCGCCGATGTCGGTGGCAACCCGGCGATTCATGGCGTTGGTTTGCTGGAGCCCGAACGGGATATGTTCATGAAGCTCGCAGACCGTGTGGGTCATATTCTGGTGTTGGGAACCACACGGGTGGGCAAAACCCGTCTGGCCGAACTGCTGATCGCCCAGGACATCGCGCGGGGCGATGTCGTTATCGTGTTCGATCCCAAAGGCGACGCGGAATTGATGAAGCGGGTGTATCGAGAAGCCAAGCGCGCCAATCGCATGGATCACCTCTACATCTTTCATTTGGGTTATCCGGAAGTCTCGGCGCGCTATAACCCGGTGGGACAATTCACCCGCATCACGGAAGTCGCGTCGCGGATTGCGGGGCAGATGCCGGGCGACGGCCAGTCACAGGCGTTCCGGGAGTTCGTGTGGCGCTTTGTGAATGTGATTTCAGCCTGCCGGAATGCGTTGGGGTCCAGAATTGGCATCGAGCAAATCAAATATGACGCCGACAATCTGGAACCGTTGGTCATTGAATATTTGAGTTTTGTTTTTGAGCGCGAATGCAAGCAAGGCGCGCTGTCCAACTGGAGACAGACCATTGCCAAATGGGAGCCGTTGTTCAACGACCCGGATGCCAAGGATTTCCGCAAGCCGCGTCACATGACCGATCGCAGCAACAAGGCGATGGCCCTGTGCAAGTTCTACAAGGACAACAAGGATGCGCATCCCCAACTCAGGGATTCGTGTGCGGAATCCTTGATCACCACTTTTTTTTACGATGCCGCCAAATTCAACATGCTGGTGGCGTCCCTGATGCCACTGCTGGAAAAACTCTGCACCGGCAAGTGTGCCGAACTGATCAGTCCGGATTATCTCGACGGTGACCGCAGTCGCCCCATCTTCACCTGGGCTGAAGTCATCCGGACCGGTGGCATTGTCTATGTCGGGCTGGATGCCCTGTCTGATCCCGAAGTCGCGGCGGCCGTCGGTAATTCAATGTTTGCGGATCTCACATCAGGCTCGGGTCTAATTTACAAGCATGGGGTGGATCACGGTTTGCCGTTCTCCACCGGTGGCCGTCGCGTCTATATCCACGCCGATGAATTCAATGAGCTGATTGGAAAGGAATTCATTCCGCTGCTGAACAAGGCGGGCGGTTCCGGCTACGGTGTGACTGCGTACACGCAGACCTGGTCGGATGTGATTGCCCGGCTGGGCAATCAGGCGCAGGCAGGGCAGGTCGCCGGTAACCTGAATTCACTGTTGATGCTGCGAACGCTGGAATACGCCACGATTGAAATGCTCACCAAGCGGCTGCGGCAGGTGGATGTTTCGCACGCGATGGATGTCTCGGGCGCATCCGATGTCAGTGATCCGGATGCGAATACGTCTTTCACTTCGCGCACGGAACAGCGTGTATCGTCACAGCGCGTCGAACGCGTCCATCCCAATGACGTTCTCCAGTTGCCGAAAGGGCAGGCCTTTGCGATGACCGATGGCGGCAAGCTCTCCAAAATTCGCCTGCCCTTGCCCGACAAACAGGATCTGGCCGATTTGCCGCCCACGCTGCAGGACATGGCGGACGACATGGTCCGGCGCTACCGGTCCGACAACAACTGGTATCACTTCCAGTCCTGCTTTGATGTACCGGAGGCTTTCAATGGCCTCAACTAACGCGAGCACGGCACCGCCCGCGGCCTCCGCGCCTCAACCCCTGCATACCCGCATCCTGTTCTCGCCGTTGGCGCTGGCCGGCATGCTCCTGGGCGCAATGGTATCCGCTGTCCTGGTCGAATGGGCCGGCATGGCGTTGGGCATCTGGACCTTGCCGGGCGCGGATCATGCCCGGCAAACGCTGATCGATGACATCAGTTATTTGAATGCGGATTTTACCCGTTCGCTGTTTGGGCAATCCCCGGTGGA
>JBMOPR010000545.1:0-2722 GCA_049323075.1 Pseudomonadota bacterium | reverse complement strand
GGGCCTGGCGGCGCAGTCTGCCTCGGAGTGGGTGGCGAAAGGGATCGAACGCATGCACCTGGCGGAGCTGTATCAGCAGTTCAGGACGGAGGGCATGGGGATCTTTTCAAAGCTGCGCTGGCCCGGCCTGACGGGAGAGCGGGCCGCTGCGCTGTCCGTGCCCGCAACGGGGTTGGTTGTGACGCCGGAAATGGCGATGCAAGCCTTCTTCCAGTATTTCGATGCGGCCCTGTATTCGATCCAGACCGTGGTGGTGCGCATTGTGGTAGCGCTGCTGACATTGCCGGCCTATGTATTGATCGCCCTGGCGTGCCTGCTGGACGGCGTCGTCGCCCGCGACATTCGCAAGTTCACGGCGGCCAATGAGTCCGCCTTCGCCTATCACCGCTACCGGCCATGGGCCAAACGTTTTTTTGTGGTGGGCTGGTATCTCTACATCGCCTGGCCGTCCTCCATTCACCCCAACGTGATTTTTATTCCCAGCGCCCTGCTGTGTGGATGGGCCATCTATAACACTGGCAAATGGTTCAAGAAATTTTTCTGACGCTCTCAGCGGCATTCGCTCTGAAATTGAGCGAAAGAAGGCAAAAAAATTGCTCCGCGATTGGAGTTGAGCAATTCGGGCGACAGGATCAGGAAAAAAGTGGAAAAAGACACCACCCATTTACCGGTGTGTACTGACAGCGAGGTTAGGTCACGTGTTGCTGAATAAATATTTCAAAGTTTTGTCCATAGGCGTTGCGATGTACGGCGCCGCCATCGGAATGCCTGCGCACGCGGACAATGCACCGCTTGCCAACACCGCCGTCGAGCTGGAGCGGGCGCGGCTTGCCGACATCGTGGCGGGCATCGATCAGTTGCTCAATCAGATCGATATGGCCAGCCGCAGTGGTGCCAGCGGACGTATCCAGTTCAATTACAGCGCCTTGCGTCGTGATCTGCTGGGCCGGCGTGAATTGATCCAGCGCTATATCAATGGCGCATGGGAAGCGCCTCGGGATATCGCGCCGCTGGCCACCACCTACAACCGCTAATCCGCAGGTGAACATCGATGGCATGTGAAACCGTAACGACAGGCAGTGCCGGCGTGCAGGCCATGCTGAATGCGTTCCAGCAGGGCGGCGGGTTGTGCGGCAGTAGTTTGGAGTTGTGGCATGTCGCCATCACTTTCATTTCCTGCATGTTGCTGGTGCTGTGGGTCGTGATAGGCCAGTACCAGCAATGGAGCAACGATCAGGGCAACGGACTTCAGTACATCACGACGGGGGCGCTGGGCGTCACCTTCATCAGTTTGGCCGGCATTCTTTTCCTGGGCTGAACCACTCAGCCTACCCACCACGTAACGAGGTAATACCGATGAAAAACTTGAGCATCAATCTACCCTGGCAGCAACACGCACAAGCCACCTTGTATTCGGCCAGCCTGCGTTCCTGGGAGATGGTGAAAACGTTCCCGAAGCTGGCGCTGTTGACTGCCCTGGGCGTTGCGGCAGTGTCGGGGATGCTGCCGGCCGATGTGCTGGCAGACATTCCTACCGCGACAGATGAAGTGGTGCCGGATGCGGTCACCGGTACTGACGCCATGACCCAGGGTTTCCAGTTGGGGGAAATTCTTTTGAAGGGTGTTGCGGCCGTTCTGGGCGTACTGGCGCTCATCGTACCGGTGGCCGCCATCATCAAGTCCTATCGTGCCCGCAAGCAGGGTGATAACGACGAGTTCCACGGTACGTTGATTGGTGGCTTGCTGGTCATGGTGCTGGGCCTGGGTATTGCGATTGGGGGCTTCGGCTATGCCGATGGTATTGCCGCCCAGGTGTTGGCGGCGTTGTAACGGCATTTTTCAAGGGAGGCGGCCATGCCCATATTGCAACGTACCAATGAACCACCACCGGTGCTCATGGGGTTATCGGAAGATGAACTGCTGCTGGTGATCATCAGTTCTGTTGTTGTTTCGCTATTCCTGTCGGGTCTGGTGTGTGCGCTGCTGTGGCATTGGTGGGCCTGCATTGCAGTGGCTCCCATTCCGGCCGTGCTGGGTACTCGGTATGGTGGCAGCCTCCTGTGTCGTCTCAAGCTGGGCAAGCCAGACAACTTTTATCCATTACTGATCGCGCAACGGTTTGACCGATGGTTAGGAACAGGGGCGACGAGTTCCAGTGGCCCCTGGTCCGTGATCCGGCGTAACCGATTCGAAGGAGGCCAGTGATGGCGACCTATCACGATGTCATGCAGGAAAAAGACAAGAACATTCGTTATCTCAGTCGGATCAATATTGGGTTGCTGATTGCATTAACGCTGGCGGTATGGGGATGGCACAGCGCCCAAAAGGACATCACGCTGTACTATCCGCCCAACATGCAGTTGTCGACGATGATGAAGGCCGGTGTCGTGCCTGAAGAAACCGTCTACGCCTTCGCGCCTTTGATTCTGCAACAGTTGCATCTGTGGGAAAAAGGCGGCGATCAGGATTATGAAGCCAATCGTTTCCGCCTGCGTCAGTTTATGACGGAAACCTATCAACGCCAGATTGTTTCTGAAATCGATGACGGCACTGCCAAAGGGACGCTGCGCGGATTGAAGCGTCGCATGCAAGTGCTGCCAACCTCGGTGTATACCGACGACTCGGTGCAGGTGATCGGCAACCACTGGCTGGTCTGGCTTGATGTAGAAATTCTCGATTCCATCGCGGGCATGGAGGTCAATCGGGGTGTGCACCGCCTGGC
>JBMOPR010000544.1:0-1562 GCA_049323075.1 Pseudomonadota bacterium | reverse complement strand
TTTGACGCCCATCGCTGAATCACATCGTCAAACTCACGGGCGCCCTCAGCCCCACGTCCCGCCCACGAACGGATTGAATTTTTTCTCGTTGCCGAACGTCGACATGGGGCCGTGGCCGGGAATGAAATCAATATCGTCGCCCAGCGGAAACAGTTTCTGCTTGATGGAATCGATCAGCTGCTGATGATTGCCGCCAGGAAAATCCGTGCGGCCGATGGAACCGTTGAACAGCACGTCGCCGACAATCGCCAGTTTTGAAGTCGGATCGAAAAACACCACGTGCCCCGGAGTGTGGCCCGGGCAGTGCAAAACACTGAGCGTAACATTGCCCACCTGCACATTTTCACCTTCCTCCAGCCAGCGGTCCGGCGTGAATACCCGCGACGGCTTGAAGCCGAACATCGCCCCCTGCTGCGGCAAACCCTGAATCCAGAATTCATCACCCTTGTGCGGACCGATGATCGGCAGCTGCTCGCGCTCCGCCAGATCGGCGGTGGCACCGGCGTGATCGATGTGCGCGTGGGTCAGCAGGATTTTTTCCAGCGTCACGCCCTCCTGCTTTACGGCGGTCAGAATGCGTTCCAGATCGCCGCCCGGGTCCACTACGGCGGCCTTGCGGGTCTGTTCACACCAGATCAGGGAACAGTTCTGTTCGAACTGCGTCACAGGGACAATGCGGTATTGCATGGCGAATTCCTCCGGCAAATTTGTCTGCTATGATATCAGCTTTGTTTGCCCTCCATGGATGCGACTCATGCCCACCTTCCGTCACTTTATCTGTCTGTGCGCCAGCATTCTGGTCTTCACCGGCTGCGACACCACTTCAAAGCCGGACAGCATGCCACGGGAACTGCGGCAATCCTCGGTCGTGTCCACCAGCACGCCGGATTTCGCGCCCGCACCGGGCGCCACGCTGGCCTGGAAGAGCGACCTTCGCGTGAAGCTGTCGCCGGGTGTCCACAACGATCCCGCCATGGTGGCCTTCATCAAGGCGGAAGTGGACCGCCAGTTGCAGGCCAAGGGCTACGGTTTCGCGCCGGCAGGCACCACACCCACTTTTCAGCTGGAAGCCGTACTGATCATGGGCGATGAACTGAATGAAACCCAGTTGCGCGAAGCACTGGGCTTCGACCCGGGTCTGGTCGGCAAGGACACCACCTACGAAAAAGGCAGCATGCTGCTGTTCCTGATCGATCCTGCCAGCCTGCAAACCAAATGGCTCGCCGTGGTGCAGGTTTTTGCCGCGCCGGATCTGCCCCAGGACGTACGCCAGGAACGTGCCCGCTTCGGCATCGGCCAGTTGATGAGCGCGCTGCCGTCCGTAAACGGTGCGCAGTAAGTGACAGCCCAGTCGCGCAGGGATAGCGCCATGCCCGATTCCGATGCAAATTCCAATGCCGCATTCCGCTACGAAGGCCATGCGTTTCACGGAATGTTCAAAAACGGTCGCGCCTCCGGCACGCTGACAATCAGCGCCGGCAGCGTCCACTTCAGCAACGATCAGGGCCACGTGCAGTTCCCGCTGCAGGGCGCCGACATCAGCCAGGGCGGCGCCAGCGACC
>JBMOPR010000543.1:0-1563 GCA_049323075.1 Pseudomonadota bacterium | reverse complement strand
AGGCTGTCGGTGCGATGGAAGTGCTGTACAAGACCACCGTCGACTACAGCAAGACCCGCAAACAGTTCGGCATGCCCATCGGCAAATTCCAGGTGCTGCAGTTCCGCATGGTGGATATGTTCATGGCGCATGAGCAGAGCAAATCCATGATCTACATGGCGGCACTGCGGTCGCTGGAAGGCCGCGCTGCGGCGCGCAAGGCGGTGTCGGCGGTGAAAGTGCAGATCGGCAAGGCAGGACGCAAGATTGGCCAGGAAGCGGTGCAGTTGCACGGCGGCATGGGGATGACCGACGAATTGAACGTGGGCTACTACTTCAAACGTCTCACCGCCATTGACGCGCTGTTCGGCAATGTGGATTTCCACCTGGCACGTTACGCTCGCGTGGCCTGATCCGCGTCACCATCTCAACCCATTTCAGACTGTTGCTCAACCTTGACGAGCCCTTTTCGAATCACCCGGAGTGGTGGTGTAGAAAGGGCTCCTTTTTTTGCGCGCAATTATCCATATATCAAAATTACCCGGCCCGTTTCCAGCCCTGGTTCTGGATCTCGACGATGTTCTGCTCCAGCACCCGGATCTGGCGGTTGATCTCCATGATCCTCTCCATCTGCTGCACCGGCACATTCACCAGTTCGCGCCGCAGGTTCAGCAGCCGTCGTCGCATGATCGCCAGCAGGTCCAGGTTTTTCACTACGTCGTCGTGATCGTCGAACACGTAATGGGCCTGATTGAACAGCTGTTCATCCGGCGCCGTGCCCTCGCTTTTCCCGATAAAAATCCCGTCTTCGTTGAAGTATTGAAACTCCCGAAGCGGTTCGTCATCCGCGCTGCACATGAAAGTGGTTCCACAAAAAAACAAAAGACAACCTTATTCTTGTTAGATGCGAAAGCGGCATCGCGCAAGGGCGTGACCGCCGAGCGCACGGGTTGTTTGTGTGAATTCGCAATTAATTCAGTCGGTTGGCGTTGTTAGTCGAATTTGGACTAAACAGCAGGCGGGGAGGTAATGTGCCTCCCGCCCAATCCTGTACCAGCCATGGCCCCCAACAAAAAGCCCCGGCCACTGGCGTGGGCGGGGCTGCTGGTTTGTCTGGGAAGCGATGACGTGCGGGAAGATCACATTTCCCAGCGTGCACCCAGCGTGACGATGCTCAGGTCGGTGTCTTCATATTCCAGCACTTCCTCGTAATCCAGAAACGCGGCGATGCCATGGGCAAACTGTGCCGATACACCGGCGCTCACCTGGTACCAGTCGCCATCCGGCTCGTCGGGGGTGATGGCGAAGCTGCTGACGGGGTCCTGCACGAAGCGGCCGACGATCAGGTCGCGCTCATCTTCCAGTTCGTTGCGCCACTCGGCGCGGGCGTGGGGTACCAGTACACCCCAGCCGAAACTCATGGCGTAGGAGGCGTGACCGCCCACGGCATAGATCTGGGATTTCACATCCTGGTCGTCGAAGGCTGCTTCCCAGCCACCGCCGTTGGTTTCCTCGAAGTTGTCGATGGTGCCGTCCAGATAGTCGTAGCTGGCAAACGGGCCATAGGTCAGGCCACCGCTGACA
>JBMOPR010000542.1:8554-13974 GCA_049323075.1 Pseudomonadota bacterium | reverse complement strand
TGGGCCTCCTGGCCGAAATAATTCAGATAGCGGGTGGAAAAGGACAACACGGCACGGTGCAGATCGCCCAGCTTGCGCGGCAGCACGTGCAGGTGAACATGCGGCACGTGCTGGTTGGCGGCGGGACCGTCATTCAGGAAGACGTTGTTGCCGTCGCAAGGCAGGCCTGCCGCTTTTTGCGCGCGAATGACCGCATTGGCCACCTCGAACAGGTGACCACGGGTGGCACGGTCCAGCCCGTCGATGAAAATGGAATGCTGGTGGGGAATCACCAATACATGGCCTGGCCGCATGGGAAACAGATCCATGAAAGCCAGGCAACGGTCATCGCGATAGACGACACTTGCCGGTGCGGAACCGGACAGTATCGAACAGAAGATGCAATCACTCATACTGCAATACCCGGGTTCCGTTATTTCCTGGTGACAGGATTATCCAGTTTAAATTCGTCCTCGGCAAAACCCGGTTTCTTGCCCGGGCCCGGCTTCTTGCCGGTCACTTCCTCCAGCATTTCGTCGATGGTGCGATTGATGGAGGTATCGCTGGCGCCCTCTTCCTGTTCATTGAGCATCATGTCGAGATCGTCCAGGTTGGGCACATCCTCTTCTTCAATCACATCATCGAAATCGTCGTCGATCTCGATCATCTCGTCGTCGTCCAGCTCCAGCGGCGCAGCCTGCATCACGTAGGTGCTTTCCCGTTCCGCTGGCGGAGCCTGCGGTGGCGCAGGAGCCGGAGCCACCGCAGGCTCCGCCACGCGCATCACGGTGGCTTCCTCGACCTCGACACTGTCGGAAATGTCCTCCACAACCGGCACAGGCGCGGCAGCAGCCTCAGGCACAGGCGCCGGCACCGCTTCGGCGCGACGCCCCTTTTCTTCCTGCTGACGCTGCTTCAGGCGCTGGATATCTTCCACCACCTGTTTCTGTTGAACGTCAGTCTTGCGCAGGAATTTCAGGTAGAAAAACAGCCCGACACCCGCAATGGCGACATTGCCCAGAATGAACAGCGAAACCAGCATGACCCACGAGGTGGATTCTTCCGTTTCGGCTGCCACTGCAGGCGCAGCTTCCTCCGCGTCCGGTTCCGGCGCCGGCTGCACCTCAGCCGGTTCCCCAGGCACTTCTGCTTCCGGCCCGGGCGCCGGTTCGGCAGTGTCGGTGGCCGCCAGCTCCTCTTCCGGCAGCGGCATGTCATCCGGAGGCAGCTCCTCCACATCCAGGCTGGGAATATCCAGCGCACTGGCGTCGAAAGTAACCGGTGCCTTATCTGTTTTCACTGTCGCCGGCGCATCAGCCAGGCTCTGCGCCAGCGGCGTGTAATCCACCGGGTACGGGCCCTGCAGCATTTCAAACTGGCGTCCGCTGAGGGATGTACCCTTCACCGTCAGCGCCACCTGGTAGACGCCCTGGGCGCCAAAGGGCAACACGTCCACCTGCCAGCGGCCATCGTCTCGCTGCTTCACCGGCTGCAGGGTTTCCTTGCCGTTGGGGTCGGTAATTTTTGCTGCCAGCTGCAGACTTTCGGCTTTTACCATGCCGCCCCGCGGCTCTGCCACCAGCAGCTGCACCACCTGACCGTTCTCGTCACGGTATTCGGTTTTCACATCCAGCACGTCGCGGTACACCGTCATGTTGTACTGCTTCTTGCGCTTGAAGGTCTTGCCATCCACCAGCAGTGTGAAGATGTGGTCGCCGGCCAGCAATGTGCGGCCCAGCCGGGCGCTGTAGACGCCGTCCGCCGGCACATTGCTGGTGCCATCGGCATTGCGCGACAGCTTGCCCTCGAAGGTTTCGCCGCTGGCGGTCTGCTGGCTGAAGGTGATGTCCATGAGCTCGAGAAAATTCGGGTTGGCTATGGCACGGCCGTGCTCCGCCAGATGCATGCGCATCGTGATCTTTTCGCCTTCCAGAACACTGTCCGGCAGCCCTTCCACTTCCAGTTGCAGGTCGGACACCACCGTGACACGGTTGGACGGGTCCAGATCCCCGGCAACTTTCCATTTTCCGGGTACAGGGTTGTAGACCGTGATCAGATCATAGCGCTGGTCGGCAAACCAGCTGACGTTGCGGCTGGCCTTGCTCATGCTGAAACGCAGGCCGTCGGGTGCCACCAGTTCGGTGGGCTTGCCGCCGGCCTTGCGGAAAATCAGGGCGGTGAATTCTTTCACGGATTCATCGATGGCGAAGGTGTCGCCCTCGATCGGGACCTGCTCCGGCAGATTCACCTTGTCGGCAGTGGTGACGAAGGCTTTCAGCAGTTCATCGGCATTGCGGGCAATCACGAAGCTGCCGCCGGTATTCAGTGCCAGGCTGCGCAGGAAGGACTGGTCGGCCTGGTCCGACAGCGCGACGGTGCGGATGCGAAAGCCGCCCGCTTTCAGTTTCGGCACTATCTCATCCAGGATGCGCTTGCGTTCACGCTCGTTGACGGCGGGATTCTTGGCGATGTCCACCATGCCATCCGACAGCAGGACAATGGTGCGGTCCCAGGCGGGATCGGGCTTGATCTGGCCCCGGGCGGCGGCCTCCAGCGCGGCACCAATTCCGGTGAACAGGCCACGGGAGTGGATGGCGTCAACCTTTCCCGCCGCCGTCTTTTTCCAGTCTGCTGTCACCTTGCCGAGGGGCACCAGGGATTTCACCCCCTGGTCGAACATCCAGATACCCAGCTGGCTGCCGTCCTGAGCCAGGTTCAGCAGCAGCTTCACCGCCGGCACCCGCAGGTTGTTCGGATCGGTCTTCTTCATGCTGCCGGACACGTCGATCAGCACCCGCAGGTCAGGCGGGGCAGCCGTATTTTCCTCGGCAAACACCGTCTGGGCGCCATAAAACAGCGCCCAGAGCAGGATTATCCACAGCAGGCCGGGAAGCGGGGGCAGTTTCAAGAAAACTCCGTGACAGGTGCGCTACCAACACTGTTTAGTTATAGCAGCTTTGCCGGTGTTTTCCTGACGGAAAAGGTAAAAGTGACGGGCAACCGCCTGATTTTCGGCAGAACCTCAGGCGTGCCGTCTGGACAGCATGAAGCGGACGAATCCATCGATGACCAGGATCACGAGCCCCAGCATCAGCCCGTAGATCAGGTAGGGTGCGGCATGGAGGGGATCACCCTGCTTCACCAGGGTTGTATCGAACAGCAGCACCACAAAGGCCGGTGCCAGTTCTTCCCTGCCCGGAGCCACCGGGGCCGGCACCAGGAGCAGGGCCGCCACCAGGATGCGCAGCAGCTGGCGCAGGGGGCTCCAGGGCAAGATTCTGGTCATGCGCCACCACACCAGCAGGCAACCCACGGCACCGGCGCAGTACGCAACCCAGGCCACGTTGTTTTCAGAGTATTCCAGCATAGGGATTCCCTTAGTTCACCCAATGAATGATATGGTCTTCCCAGTCTTCTTCCGCGACGCTGTTCATGGAAACGGCGCGACCCCGCACGGAAATGCCCGCTTTGTGGACGCTGTCCGGATCGCCGGACACCAGGGGATGCCAGTCCGCCAGCCCCCGCCCCTCGTGCAGGCGACGGTAGGCGCAGCTGGCAGGCAGCCAGTGGAAAGCCGGCAGATTGGTCAGGTCCAGACGCAGACAGTCCGGCACCCGCGCCAGCCGGTTGGGGTAATCGCCGCAGCGGCAGGTATTCAGATCCAGCAGGGTGCAGGCCAGATCGGTGTAGAACACCTCGCCGCTGTCCTCGTCCTCCAGCTTTTGCAGACAGCACAGGCCACAACCGTCGCAGACGGATTCCCACTCGTCAGGGTTCATTTCCGCCAGGGTCTTGTGTTCCCAGAAGCGCGCCGGCATCAGATCTCCCGGGGCAAATCGCCGGGGGGCATCTGCAGATAGAAACCAAGGTCCCGCAGGCCCTTGATGACGTCGGCGGCGCTGACGCGGGCCAGCTTGCGGGACGCTGTCAGCTCCAGGTCCAGCACCCAGGATGGTTCACCAAAGCGCTGCAGCAGCGGTTCGGGCACCTGCTCGAAGGGGTTTTCGGTTTTCGGCACATACAGGTACATGCCCTCCTTTTTCGGACTGCGGTAGACCGCGCAGAGAACGCTGTCCCCGCTTTGACGATGTTCAGTGCTCATTGGGTTCATTTCCACCAGAAGCCGTTGCGGGGGCGGATGCCAGAGGATGGGCGTTCAGACGGGGCAGCAGCACCTGGGCGCGCCAGCCGGTGAACACGTCACTGCCATCCTGGCCCTCGGCGCGATCCTGAATGTAATCGGACAGCTGGGCCTTGCTGGCCAGCAGATCTGGCACGATGCCCAGTTCCTGCCCCACGCTGGCCAGGACGTTGCGCAGTTCCTTGTAGTCGTCCTGCTGCTGCCGGGTGAGCGGCTGCGGGATGGGCCAGGTGGGCTTGCCCTGTTGCAGGCCGATCTGCAGCTGTTTCAGTAATTCGTCGCCCCAGCGGCGGATACTGCTGCCCTGCACGCCGATATCCTCCAGCGCGCCCTTGTGACGGGGCTGCTTTTCCACCAGACCATACAGCACCGCGTCCTTGCCAATGAAAGTGCGAGGGATGTTGCGTTCCCGCGCCATGCGTTCGCGCCAGGCCGCCAGATGCTGCAGCGCCGCCTGCTGCTCGGGCTTGAATTTCCAGCCGGACGTGAAGCCCAGATAGAGCATGTCGTCCGGCGTCTTGTTGCGGTAGCGTTCCAGCAGTGCGTTGCACTCCTGGGTGCACCAGTCGATGCGCTGCAGTTGCGTGAGCTTGTCCAGCAGCAGGTCCGCCAGCCGGAACAGGTGGCGCACATCCTCGGCAGCGTAGTGGATCTGGGAATCGGTGAGCGGGCGCCTGGTCCAGTCGGAGCGGGTTTCCTCCTTGCCCAGGTCCACGTCCAGGGTTTCCTTCAGCAGGCGCTGCAGGCCGGTCTGGCGGTCAAAGCCGGCGAGGCTGGCGGCAATCTGGGTGTCCAGCAGGTTGGTGGGCAGACGACCCCAGATCAGCTGGAACAGTTCCAGATCCTCGCCGCCGCTGTGCATCAGCAGTTGCATGCCGGGGGACAGCAGTACGCTGCCCAGGGGTTGCAGATCGGCATTCGGGATGCGCACCGGGTCCACCAGGTAGATATCGGTGGGCGTGGCAATCTGGATCAGGCCAGGCAGCGGGTTGTAGGTGTTGGTGCGGACGAACTCGGTGTCCACCGCCAGGCGCGATTGCCCCTGCAACGTCTGGCAGAGGGCGGGCAGTTGCCCGGGCTGGTCGATCCAGTGGACGGTCTGGGGGATCAAGGGGCGCTCATCCTCGGGTACATGAAAGGCGTGGGAAATGAGCGCGCATTATAGAGAAGGTGGGGCGATCCACCAAACGGCGATCTACCAAACAATGCAGCATGCGGACTGCGAGCCTCAGGGACTTCGAGGTTGGACGCTCTGCGGCATGGATGCCGCAGAGCAGCCCCCAGGGATGGGTTCACGGCG
>JBMOPR010000542.1:0-8544 GCA_049323075.1 Pseudomonadota bacterium | reverse complement strand
TCCCCGAGGCTCACGGTCCGCATTCATGCTTCACAACCCCATCTGCTTCGCAATCACCTCATTCATGATCTCGTACGTGCCGCCGCCAATCGCCAGGATGCGGTTGTCGCGGTACAGCCGCTCCACCAGCGTTTCCCGCATATAGCCCATGCCACCGAAGATCTGCACCGCATCGTAGGTCACGCGGTCGCTGACGCTGGTGGCGAAATTCTTCGCCATCGACACTTCCTTCACCACGGATTCGCCGGCACCGATTTTCGCCGCCACCCGGTACGTGAATTCCTTCGACGCTTCCAGTTGGGTCGCCATGTCCGCCAGTTTGTGGCGCAGTACCTGGAATTTGGCCAGCGGCTTGCCAAACGCCTGCCGCTCCTGCACATAGGCCAGGCAGGCATCCAGCGCCAGTTGCGAGGTGGTGTTGGCCATCACCGCCAGATTCAGCCGCTCCATCTGGAAATTGGTCATGATCACGTAAAAACCGCCATTTTCCGGGCCGATCAGGTTCGTCACCGGCACCCGCACATCCTGGAAAAACAGCTCGGCGGTGTCGCTCGCCCACCAGCCCATTTTTTTCAGCTTCCTGCTGACGGAAAACCCTGGCATGCCCTTCTCCACCAGCAGCAGGCTGATGCCGCCGTAGCCGTCGCCGCCGGTGCGCACCGCCACCGTGTAGTAATCGGCATTCACGCCGCTGGTGATAAAGGTTTTCGAACCGTTGACGATGTAGTGGTCGCCCTCCTTCACCGCCCGGGTGCGCAGGCCCGCCACGTCAGAACCGCCGCCAGGTTCGGTAATGGCCAGACACTGGATCTTGCGCCCGGCGATCACGTCGGGACAGATGCGCTGCTTCATGTCGTCGCTGCCCCACCTGATGATGGGCGGCAGGCCGATGTCCAGCGACCCCAGGCTGGCCGCCACACCGCCAGAGCCGCAGGCGAGAATCTCTTCGGTTGCGGCGATGCGGGTGAACATGTCAAACCCGCTGCCACCAAATTCCTCGGGGTAACCAATGCCCAGAATCCCTGCCGCGCCGGCCTTCTCGTAGAGCGACCGGGGCAACTCCCCCGCCTCTTCCCAGTCGTTCACAAACGGCGTGATTTCCTGCTGCACAAACTTGCGCACGGTTTCGCGCACGATGTTCTGGGTTTCACCGAAATAAATCTGGAAGGTCATGGCGGCTCCGGGTTGCTTTTCAGAAGAACAAACCAAATGTACCAAGCGCTTGCTTGGTTTACAAGCCGACCCGAAGACAGCTACACCTAAGGGCGCACCCATCAAGGACCAACCTGTCACGGAGACCGACATGAACATCAATACCGGCCGACTCATCAAAGCCTATTCCGAATTCCTGGTGACGAAAATCGCCGACAAGGAAACCGTTTCCACCGCAGTCGATGTGCCCTGGGGCTATTACATTGCCAGCCAGCAGCGCCGTATTCTCACCCGCGTCATGACCACCTGCCTCAACTCCTGCATCGGTTATCTGTTCTGGGACAAGGTGAACTGCAATTTCCTTTTCGCCCACATCTCCACCAACGGCGAAACCTGCAGCGCCATCAGCCTGGTGAAGGAACTGAGTAACGGTATCTATGGTGAAGGCACATTGTTCGTGTGTATCACCGGGAAAATGCCGACCGACTCCACAGCAGCGCGCATCAATCACCTCATCAACGAACTGGGCCAGCCGCACCGCTGTTTCAATGCCCCTTCCGGCGGAGTCAGGGTGGATCTTTCGCTGGAAACCATCGTGGAAACAACGGGGCCGGCGGCGGAGAACATACGGATCAGCAAGGACGACAAGATCGCGGCCATGAAAAAGGACGACACGCTGCCACTGTATGCAATTGATGTCAGCAACAGCTGGGTCGGCGCGGGCACCCTCGCCTGCTCGCCCGTGCCCAAGCCCAAGACACAGGGCCGGGCCCGCGCCAGCAGCCTGAGCAAAAATACGGTCCTCTAGGCCTTTCCGCCCCCTCCATGCCCGGTCACGAATCCGCGACCGGGTTGGCACTCCCTGCAGATCCGGCCACTGGTGCCGGAACTCCCGTGTCATCCGCTGGTCACCTTCAGACGCTAGTGTCCGCCGATCACCATTCACTCACATGACGGGAACACGCATGAAGACCTGGATTGCCCCTGCCCTGCTCGCCCCCGCTATCCTGGCTGCGGCCAGCCTGCCGGCTCTGGCGGACGACCTGCCGGTGATCGCCGCCCACATCACCACCGCGCCGCTGCATAACTATGACGACGCCCCCGCCACGCCGGACGGCGATGATCCGGCCATCTGGGTCAACCGGGTGAATCCGCGTCAGGCCCTGGTCATCGCCACTGCCAAGGACGCCGGCCTGCTGGTGTACAGCAAAACCGGCGCGCTGATCCAGGCGATTTTGCCGCCCAACGCGCCGCAAATCGGTGAAGCCGATCCGGCAACACCCGGCGGATTGAATCCGGTGGCACACGCCTGCCCGGACAGCGAGGATGGCGAAACCTTCGGCCGCTTCAACAATGTCGATATCGCCTACGGCGTGAAGCTGGGCACCAGTTCCCGCGCACCGCGCGCTGATGTGGCCGTGGTATCCGACCGTGGCTGCGACCGCATCCGTTTCTACAAAATCGATCCGCTGAATGCCACCGCGCCGCTGACCGATATCACCGCCGCTGATGCTCCCCGCGTGTTTCCCACCCGCTACAACCAGCCCTCGCCCCTGCAACCGGACGCGCAGCCCGGCTGGGACGAAAATCCGGTGGACGACCAGAACACCGTGTACGGCCTTACCGTCGGCCAGGGTCGCGCAGGTGATCAGATCTTCGTGACCCAGCGGGAACGGGGCACTATCAAGCAACTGTCCATCGTTTCCCGCGCAGACGGCACCCTGAGCTACGCCCCTCTGCGCCGCTTCCTGTTCAACCCCAATTTCGAACTGAGCAACAGCGACGGCAGCCATTACGGCTGGACGCCCTGCCGCGAGGAAGCCGGCGAAGATCCCCAATCGGAAGGCCTGGTGTTCGATGCCGTCAACAACGATCTGTACGTGGCCTTTGAAACCATCGGGCTGTACCGGATCAAGCTGCATGACAAAATGCCCACCCAGGTCAATGTGGGTTTTGAACAGCTGGTCGAGCCGGTAAAAACCTTCGGCACCGCCTACACCGCCACACCGGATGACGGCGAATTCGAATGCGAATATGGCGGAGAAGCAGTGGCCGGTGCAGGCGTGATTGTGGCACCGGGCTCAGACCTGCATGCCGGCCAGAATATCGAGGCGGATCTGGAAGGGCTGAGCATCATTTCCAGCAAGCCGGGCTTCACCCTGCTGCTGGCATCGAGCCAGGGCGACAACAGTTTCCACCTGTACGGCATGAAGCGGAATCTGACCCACTACGGCGCGTTTCTGATTGATGGCGTGGAAGAGACCGATGGCGTGCATTTTGTGCCGGTGCCGTTTTCCCGGGATTACCCGCTGGGAACGCTGGTGGTGCAGAACGGCGCCGCTCCGGAACCGGCGGATACCGGTGCCATCAATGGCTATGAATACGATGGCTCGACGCAGTTCAAATATGTGAGTTTTGCGGAAGCGCTGAAGGCGGTTTTCAAACCGTAAATCTCACTCCATCACGCGCCGGCCGCGCAGAGCCAGTGCCAGCGTATTGCTGTCCACATATTCCAGTTCGCCGCCCATGGGCACACCATGGGCGATGCGCGACGCCTTGACGCCGTGAATGCGCGCCATCTCGGAAATGAAATGCGCCGTGGCTTCACCTTCCACCGTGGTGCCGGTGGCGATAATCAGTTCCTTCACCTCGCCCCGACCCAACCGCTCGTCCAGTAACGGAATGCCGATTTCGTCCGGGCCGATGCCATCAATCGGCGACAGATGCCCCAGCAGCAGAAAATAAAAACCGCGATAGGTACCCGACTGCTCGATGGCGATCACATCTGCGGGCGTTTCCACCACGCACAGCAACGACGGATCGCGGCTGGTCTGGGAACAGATATGGCAGAGCGGATTCTCGGTGAAATTGCGGCATTTCTGGCAGCGGCCGATTTTAATCATGGCCTGACTCAGCACATCCGCCAGCTTGCTGGCACGCTGACGATCGCGGTCGAGCAGATGCAGCGCCATGCGCTGGGCGGATTTGGGGCCGACGCCGGGCAGGCAGGTCAGCGCTTCGATCAACTGCTGGGTGAGAGGACTGAAACTCATCGGCGCAGATCAGAACGGCAGCTTGATTCCGCCGGGCAATCCCATCCCGGCCGCGAACCCGCTCATTTTGTCCTGGTTGTTCTGCTCGACACGACGCACGGCATCGTTCACTGCAGCGGCAATCAGATCCTCCAGCACTTCCTTGTCTTCCTTCAGCAGGGAATCGTCGATCTGCACCCGCTTCACGTCGTGACGGCCGGTCATCGTCACCTTCACCAGGCCAGCGCCCGATTCACCGGTGACTTCCATCTTCGCCAGTTCTTCCTGCATTTTCTGCATCTGTTCCTGGACTTTTTGCGCCTGCTTCATCAGATCGCCAAATTGACCTTTCATGGGAATACCTTTGTGTTCAGTCGTCGGTAGGGGTTACGGAATTCAGATCGAGCGTGGCGCCGAACTGCTGCTGCAGCGTGCGCACGAATTCGTCGGACTGCAGCAGTTCAACCGCCTGCTTCCTGCGTTGTTCCTTGTGGCTGGCCAGCAGCTGGTCCGGTGTCGGCTTCGAGGGCTCCTGGATGCTGACCTTGAGTTGCAGCGGCCGGGCCAGTTTTTCCGCCAGCACCTGCTGCAACGTTGCGCGATGCTCGTCCTTGTAGAGGGCTTCGAAGCGGCGGCTGACCGACAGCGTCCAGACGTCATCCTGCTTCTGTTCCAGACAGCTGTTGCGCGCGAAATTGCGCACCGGGCCGTCCAGCGCGAGAGTCGTGAGCAGGTCGGACCATTCATCACCCAGCAGCACCGGGGCTTTGGGTGACGCAGCGGGTTCGGCAGGTTTGCCCGGGGCAGATCGCGCGGAAGCCTGCGCGTTAACCGCACCGGATGAAGACATCTGGCCAGAAGGAGCGCGTGCATCGGCAGCGGGCATGCGGGACGGCGCCGGTTCCGGCTGACGGAATGGCATTGACACTACATTGGAACCAGCCTGACTGGCATTGGCCGGCATCGGACTGGCAACACCTGCCGCCATGCCCTGCCCGTTTCCACTCAACGCCTGGGCCGGTTGCGACCGGGCTGCACCATTGCGCCCGGAATCCGCACCCAGCGCCGCGCTCAGCCGCGACAGATGTTCACTGGCACTGCCAACGGCCCGCAACGGAATGTTGTCATCCATGGCGACCGGCGCTGCGGCGGGCTTCACCTGCCCTGCCGCAGCAGGGCTAGCGGACTTTCCCGCAGCGGTTGCTCCACCGCCCGACGCGCCCTGCGACGGCGACGTACCCTGCGGCTTGAACAGCAGCATGCGCAGCAGCACCATTTCGAAACCACTGCGGGCATCCGGTGCCAGGGGCAGATCACGGCGACCCAGCAGCGCGGTCTGGTAAAACAGTTGCAGTTGCTCCGGCGCGAAGCGGGCAGATTGTTCCAGCACCCGCTGGCGATCGCCGTCGCTGTCATCCACTGCATCCGGCGCCAGTTGGGCCACCGCCATGCGATGCAGCGTGGAAATCAGATCCCCCAGCACACCGGCATAATCCGGCGACTGCTGCGCCATGTCCGCCACTGTTTGCAGCAAGGTCGGCGCGTTGTTCGACGCCAGCGCATCGACGATGCCAAACACATATTCGCGGTCGATGCTGCCCAGCATGGCACGCACATCGGTTTCCACCACCTTGCCGCTGCCAAACGCAATGGCCTGGTCGGTAAGGCTGAGCGCATCGCGCATACTGCCGTCGGCGGCGCGGCCCAGTTGCCAGAGTGCCGGTTCTTCAAACGCCACCATCTCCGCTTCCAGCACCTTTTTCAGGTGGCCGACAATTCGATCCGGCGTCATGGCTTTCAGGCTGAACTGCAAACAGCGCGACAGAATCGTGATCGGCAATTTCTGCGGATCGGTGGTGGCCAGCAGGAATTTGACGTGGGGTGGCGGTTCTTCCAGGGTTTTCAGCAGCGCGTTGAAACTGTGGCCCGACAGCATGTGCACTTCGTCGATCAGGTAGACCTTGAAGCGGCCTCGTGTCGGCGCGTACTGCACGTTCTCCAGCAGCTCGCGGGTGTCTTCCACCTTGGTGCGGGATGCGGCGTCCACCTCGATCAGATCAACAAAGCGACCTTCGTTAATTTCCACGCAGGCGCTGCACTGGCCACAAGGCGCAGAGCTGATGCCGGTTTCGCAGTTGAGGGATTTCGCCAGGATGCGGGCGATGGTGGTTTTGCCCACGCCGCGGGTGCCGGTGAACAGGTAGGCGTGGTGCAGCCGGCCGTGGTCCAGGGCGTTGATGAGGGCTTTCAAAACGTGTTCCTGACCCACCATCTCGCGGAAGGTCTTGGGGCGCCATTTTCGGGCAAGTACCTGATAGCTCATGGAATCCTGCGTGCGTGGCCAGAGGATACAAAGGGGAAGAGTGTAATACGGGAGGCGACGGCGATAAACCGCTGATTGGAGGCGACCCTGCCAGCCACACCCCGGCACACGAATCATCTGCTACCGTTGCTCCCTTCCGGGCCTGGCGGGGTTCACAGACTATCATTGCGAGGGGACCGACAGGGCCACCATTGCGCAGTGCGGCAAGCCCCGCTGTAACAGGCCTGCCGAAAAGAGCGGCGATTATTCCCGAATTCGTGCGGCATTTCAAGGCAAGCGCATGAACACTCAGGTATTTTCAAGGGGCTGGTCTATGCTACTAGCATCCAACCGCCATTACCGTGGAGTTCGCCATGATCCGTCATGCCCGGTTTCGCACTCTGATTTTGCCCGCTTTTTTGCTGGTTTCCGCCACCGCGCTTGCCGCTGGCGCCTGGACCACCCGCTGGGAACACGGTGATCTGATGGCGATTACCCCAACCCACAAAATGGTGCTTCGGATGGACCTGAAGCCCTCGCAGGCGGTGTGGGGCGAGCTGCTGGTGCCGATCAAGCCGGAGCAGGTGCAGGAGTTGAACAAGCACCGCAAGGTCAAGGAGTTCCCCTATATCGATGTGGCGGTGGAGGTGGACGGCTATTACCGCACCGCCCAGGGCCATATCTTTGAGGAGGAACTGTACGTGTCCACGGAACTGGACGTGCGGCAGTGGGAAGGCCTGAAGAAAGGCACCAAACTGATCATCCGGCTGCCGGACGGCACCGAATACAAGGAAGCGCTGACGGGGTCTGGCAGTGCGTTGCAGGAAGTGGAAAAGCGCTACCAGCGGTAGGTAGCGCTTTCACTGCAGCGGAAAATCAGCCCTGCATTTTGGCCCAGGTATCCCGCAGCGTAATCGTGCGGTTGAACACCAGCTTGCCGCCTGAGCTGTCCACATCATCCTTCACGAAATACCCTTCGCGCTCGAACTGGAATGCAATCGCGCTGGTGGCCCTGGCCAGTGACGGCTCGGCGCGGGCGTTGTCCACCACCACCAGCGCATCAGGATTGATGTAATCCAGGAAGTTCTTGTCGCCGGAATCCGGGCTTTCGTTATTGAACAGGCGGTCGTACAGACGCACCTGCACCGGCACGGATTCCTGCGCCGGCACCCAGTGAATCACACCTTTCACCTTGCGGCCTTCGGGATTCTTGCCCAGCGTGTTTTCATCGTGGCTGCATTTCAGTTCGATCACGTTGCCGCTGGCATCCTTGATCACTTCGTCGCAGCGGATCACGTAGGCACCGCGCAGACGCACTTCTTCCCCCGGTACCAGACGCTTGAAGTCCTTGGGCGGATTTTCCATGAAATCGGTCTGGTCGATGTAGAGTTCGCGGGTGAAAGGAATCTCGCGCACGCCCAGGGATTCGTCCTTGGGGTGGGACGGAATCGTCAGCATCAGCTGCTTGCCGGCATCCCAGTTGGTGATGGTGACTTTCAGTGGATTGAGCACGCACATGGCACGAGGGGCGCGCTTGTCCAGATCGTCGCGCAGGGCGAATTCCAGCATGCCCACGTCCACCACACTGTCGCTCTTGGTGACGCCGATCATCTCGCAGAACTGGCGGATGGATTCGGGCGTGAAGCCACGGCGACGCATGCCGGCGATGGTGGGCATGCGCGGATCGTCCCAACCGGTGACGTGCTTTTCGTCCACCAGCTGTTTCAGTTTGCGCTTGCTGGTGACAGTGTAATTCAGGTTCAGGCGCGCGAATTCGATCTGCTGCGGATGGCAGGGAACGTCGATCTGGTCCAGCACCCAGTCGTACAGCGGGCGGTGATCCTCGAATTCCAGGGTGCAGATGGAATGGGTGATTTCTTCCAGCGCGTCGGAAATGCAGTGGGTGTAGTCGTACATGGGATAGATGCACCACTTGTCACCGGTCTGGTGGTGGTGGGCTTTCTTGATGCGGTAGATCACCGGGTCGCGCATGTTGATGTTGGGCGAGGCCATGTCGATCTTCACCCGCAATACGGCCTTGCCCTCTTCCAGTTTTCC
>JBMOPR010000541.1:0-1574 GCA_049323075.1 Pseudomonadota bacterium | reverse complement strand
TCATGCCCCAGGGATTCGTTGATGTAGCGGAAATGGTCGAGGTCAACATACAGCACCGCAAAATAAAAGCCGGAAATGCCCGCCTTCAATACGCAGCGGTCAATATGCTCCTCGATGGGTGCCCGTAGCGGCAGGTTGGTCAGGTGATCCACATGGGAAAGCTTGGCGATCTTGTCTTTCGATTCCCGTGTGTCCTTCAGTTGGCGGAAGGCAAACAGCAACGCAATCTCGGGCAGCGTGTTCACGGGAATCGCCGCGAATTTCACGCTGATACTTTCGCCGTCGGCGCGCCACAGCATGGCTTTGTCCACCTGCAGGATCTGTTCAGTGCGCGTGACTTTCGCGATGGGGTGATCCTTCCAGCGCGAACGCACGCCGCTGCAGGCTTCTTCCAGAATGGTTTCCAGATAATTGCCCGCCAGATCCAGCACCGGCGCTTTCAGCAGGCGCTCGGCCGCCGCGTTGGCATATAGAATCTGACCTTGCCGGTCCAGGGCCAGCACCCCTTCTTCACGGTTTTCCACCAGCGACTTCTTGTTCTCGCTGCCCATGGCCATGATCTGGTTGCGGTATTGCTGCAGCTGCAGGTAGATCTTCACTCGATGCTGCAGCACGCGTTCGGCCACCGGCTTGGCCAGCACATCCACCACCCGGAACAGTTCCTGGTGCAGGCACATCTTGCGCTCCGACAGATTGCCGGTGATGAACAGCACCGGAATGTGCAGCGTGCGGCTGTCGGACTTGAGCAGGTTCAACACCTGGTAACTGTCGGGATCGTTCAGCGCGGAATCCAGAATCAGCAACGCGGGCTGGTGGCTGGCCACCAGATTCAGTACGTTGCCGCCTTCCGCGGTGGCCAGGGCACGGGCGCCGGAGGCCTGTACCAGTTCGGAATAGTAGGCGATGTTGGCGTCCTGGTTGTCGGCGATGATGATCAAGGGCAGTGTCTGGTTCATATCATCCATTCAACGGGGTTTGATCTGAATTCGGTTCAGAATCGTGTTCAGCTGATCGGCGCGAAACGGCTTCTGCATGTACTCATCCATACCGGCCTGCATGCAGGCGTCGTGGCAATCGCCGGAATCGCTGGCGGTAAGGGCGATGATGGGCAGATGGCCACCGTGTTGCTGCTCCCATTCGCGTATGCTGCGGGTGGCCTCGAAGCCGTCCATGATCGGCATTTCACAATCCATCAGGATAAAGTCGTATTGTTTCTCCATCACCGCCTCGATAGCTTCCTCACCGTTGTTGGTGACGTCAGCGTGGATGCCCAGTTTTTTCAGGGCGCCCTTGGCGATGATCTGGTTCACTTCGTTGTCGTCCACCAGTAACGCGCGCCGGGTCTGCTTGCCGTTGGCATCCTGCAGGCTGCGGTCGGTCACCAGCGGTTGCACGGCAGACTGTTCGCGACCCAGCACGGTGGCGATGGCATCATGCAGCATATGCTTGCGCACCGGTTTCAGCAGCACGGCATCCACCCGCAGGTTGGGCACGGCACCCAGATTCAGGTGATCCCGATCGCCGACCAGCAGCAGGATGCGCACATTGGCGAATGCGGGGATACGATTGATTTC
>JBMOPR010000540.1:0-14047 GCA_049323075.1 Pseudomonadota bacterium | reverse complement strand
GGACAAGCAGTTCGGCGCGTCGGTGGCCATCGACGTGGGCATGTACATCCAGAACCTGATGCTGTCGATGACGGCGCACGGCGTGGCGTCCTGCGCGCAGGGCACCATGCGTTACTACCCGGATCTGGTGCGGGAAGCGTTCGACGTGCCGGCGGACGTGAAAATTCTGGTGGGCATTTCCTTCGGCTATGAAGATCCGGCGGTGCCTGCCAACAAGACCCGGGTCGGCCGGGTGGACGTGGGCACGGCGGTGCAGTTCAGACGCTGATTTTTTTTGGGTTGGAAATCGTTTTTCCGGAGAATTCCATGCAGTGCATCCGCTATTCCCGTTTTGGCGGCCCCGAGGTGCTGGAGCTGCACGAGGTGGAACTGCCGGAACCCGGCCCCGGCCAGGTGCGGCTGCGGGTGGCGGGCGCCGGTGTGAATCCCATCGACTGCAAAACCCGTGCGGGACTGGGTTTTGCGGCGCAGGCGCTGGGGACTCAATTCCAGTTCACGCCCGGTTATGACGTGGCGGGCATGGTGGATGCGACGGGCGCGGGCGTGACGGAGCCTGCCCTGGGCGATGCGGTGTTCGGCATGGTGAATTTTCCGTTGCAGGCCGGGGCCTATGCGGAATTTGTGGTGCTGGCGGCGGCAGATGTGGTGCCCGCGCCGGCGCGATTGCCGCTGGCTCACGCAGCCGGATTGCCGCTGGCGGGGCTCACCGCCTGGCATGCGCTGTTCGATGTGGGGCAGTTGCAGGCCGGGGAGCGCGTGCTGGTGCTGGCGGGTGCGGGTGGTGTCGGCCATCTGGCCACCCAGCTGGCGTGCTGGAAGGGCGCAACCGTGAGCGCCACCGCATCAGCGGCGAACCGGGATTTTCTGTTGCGGCACGGTGTGGATCAGCCGCTGGATTACACCGAGCCGTCCTGGCAGCAGGCCGGTCCCTGGGACTTGATCCTCGACCTGATGGGTGGTTCTGCGGGTGTCATGGCGCTGTCGCTGCTGGCACCCGGCGGACGACTGGTGACGGTACCCACCAACACCGCCGCCCAGTTACTGCAGGCGGGCGCGGAGCAGGGTTGCACTGTGCTGCCGATGCGGGTCAATCCCGATGCCGGGCAGTTGCGTCAACTGGCAACGCTGGTGGATGCCGGCATCCTGAAACTTCATGTCAGCGCCAGCTTCGCCCTGCGGGACGCCGCTGCCGCCCACCGCCAGATTGAAACGGGTCGTACCCGGGGCAAGATTATTCTGGTGCCTTGAACCAGTTGGCGCCAATGGAAGGGAAGGAAGGGAGACTTGCTTTTCAGGACACGCCACAAGTACATCCCTGTAGGCTCGACAGCGGCCATCCCTGGCCGCTGACGTTCCTGAAAAGCAAGTCTCCCTCCCTTCCCTTCCATTACCTATAATGACCGGCCCTCGCCCCACTGGAGCCCGGCATGCCCGTTTCCGAATTCATCGCCCATCAGATCGACCGCAACAATCCGGCCGCCAGCGCCCAGGTCAGCTACCGTGACGATCTGCTGCCCCTCGACGACCACGCCAGCCAGCTGCTCAACGAACTCAAGCAGGTGTTCGCCAGCCGCACATCCAAGCGCTATGGCCAGTTCGATCCCGAGCGCGGCGACAATCCCTTGCCGGCCTGGCTGCGGGACCTGCTGAAACAGCAGCTGCCGTTCACCAGTTTCAGCCGCAAGCTCACCGAGCATTTCGTGGCGCTGCTGGATGCGGTGGAAGCGGCCTTTTCCGGTCACCTGCTGTTCTGGCGCGAGAGCACCGCCGATGCGGAATGGCTGTACCTGATCCACCTGCAGCACCAGACCGGACTGGTGATCAACAACCGCCTGGAAATTTCCTCCACCGAGTACGCCGACCTGACCCACGCCGGATTTTGCGCGCGCATCAATCTGACCCATTGGGCTGACAACCTGTCGGAAAAATACCTCACGGTGTCGCGCAATCGCGGCGACCGTTTCCTGCAGGATATTTTCCTGGCCTGGACCGGTTTTACCGACACAGTGAACGTGTCCGCTGACACCAGCGAATTTCTCAATATCGTGGAAGCCTATGCCCAGCAGTTGCCGGAGGACACCAGCAAGGAATACAAGAGCAAGGTGGTGGATTTCTGCATGGAGCAGGATAAAAACGGCGAGCCGGTGGTGTACAAGGAGTTATCGTTCTATCTGGATGACGCCGAGCCGGAGCGGTTCGAGAAATTCGTGCAGCAGCATCAGGAACAGCCGCGCGAGGAACTGATTCCGGATAAAAACCAGCTGCGCAAATACGTGCGCTTCAGCGGTCGCAGCAAGGAAATGAGTCTGCAGTTCGCGGCGGAATTGCTGGGCAAGCAGGTGGAGTTCGATGCGTCGAACGAGACGCTGATTATCCGCCAGTTGCCCAAAGCGTTACTGCAGCAGCTGAAGAAACACCGTACGTCCTGAACGTCGGCGAGCGCTTGTGCCGGTCAGCCGTAAGTCCAGGCTTTGGCGGGCGCGAAACCGGGCCGGTACTCCAGCGCCTGCAGTTCGAACCAGAGTGGCAGGATGTAGCGCACGTAAAAGGAATGATTGATCAGCATGCCGGCGTCCATGTCCTGGGGCGGCCGGATTTCCACCCGCGCATCCCGCTGCTGCCACGCCAGGCATTTTTCGTGGGCCGCCGCCACAGCAGCGCGGTTATCCAGCAGCAGCCCGATGTGGTCGAAACTGGTGGACACCAGCGCGTCGGGCTCCTCCGTCAGAAACAGGAACTGGCTGGATTCCGCGTCGAACCGCAGCAGGTATTTAGGGCAGTCCAACTGCACCATCGGCACCTCGATCCCCTCCAGCCCCAGCACGTCGCGATAGAAACCGTTGAGATTGGCCTTTTCCCGTTCCAGGGTGCCGGGCGGCAGGGTGAGTTCCAGATGATTGATGCGAATGGGCATGACGTGATCTCCAGGCAGCGTATGGCTGCATGACATCACGGTAGCCCGTCGCCGGCATCGTCCGTTGGAACGATTGTGCTCGCCGACGGGCTGGCGGTTTATACCCGGAAGCTCTGCACCGCCTGGTTCAGGGTGCGAGTCAGGCCACCCAGCGTGTCGCTGGATTTCAGCGTGGACGTTGCGATGTTCGCCGTGGTTTCGGCGAAGTGATTGATCTGGGTGAGATTGCGGTTGATATCCTCCGTCACCTCGCTCTGCTCTTCGGCCGCGGCCGCGATCTGGATGGCCATGCGGGTAATGTTGGATACGGCTTCCTTGATCTCATCCAGCGTCTTGCCGGCGCCTTCGGTGGTCTGCACCGTGGTCATCGCCGATGTGCGGCTGGTGTTCATTGCCGTCACCGCTTCCTTCACGCCCTGCTGCAGATGCTGCAGCATGTTCTGGATATCCTGGGTGGATTCCTGGGTGCGGCTTGCCAGCGTGCGCACTTCATCGGCCACCACCGCAAAGCCACGGCCCTGTTCGCCGGCGCGTGCCGCTTCAATCGCCGCATTCAGTGCCAGCAGGTTGGTCTGCTCGGCGATGCCGCGAATCACGTCGATCACCGATGTCACCTTGCCGGCTTCCGCTTCCACATGCACGATCACGCTCGCGGCAGTCTGTACCTGCGCCGCCAGTTGCTGGATCTGCTCGATGGTGTCGTGCACGATGCGCTGGCCTTCCTCGGAACGGGCGCTGGCCTTTTTCGCTTCGTCCGCTGCTTCGGTGGTGTTGCGCGCCACTTCCTGAATCGCGGCGGACATCTGGTTCACCGCCGTGGCCACCAGTGTCAGCGCATCGCCCTGCTGATCGATCGAATCCTTGCTGGACTTTGCGTCCTGATTCATCTGCGTGCTGCTGCCAGCCACCTCCGTTGAAATGTCCTTGATCTGTTTCACCAGCGTCTGCAGTTTCTGCATGAACTGGTTGAAGTGCTGCACCACCTGGCCGAACTCGTCATTTTGCTGCAGCTCGATGCGGGCGGTGAGATCGCCGGAACCGCCGGAAATGTCCACCAGGCGCTCACGGATCGAATGCAGCGGTTTCACCAGCATGGGCGGCACGAACAGCAGCGCGGCGCCGCATACTGCCAGCCCGACGATCAGCATGACCAGCAGATTGCGCTGGGTGCTGGCAGAATTGCTTTCGATGGTGTCGGTCAATGCATTGGCATCTTCAATGCGCAGGTCGGTCAGTTCGTCCAGCACGGCACGGGCGGCCTGGAACGAGGTTTCGGTTTTGCTGATGATCGTGGTGGTGTCGCCTTCGATGTTCTGGCCGCTCATGCGGGTGCGCACGTTGCGGCTGGCCAGGTCGAGCCACTGCCGGTAATTGGTGTCAAAGCGTTCGGCGTAGGACCGCCAACGCGGATCGGAATTGTTGTCGAAAAATTTCTGTACGCGCTCGCGCGCCTGTTGCGCGTTCTCCTGGAATTGCGCTTCATATTGCGCGAGACTGGGTGAGCCGGCGGGCAGGAAGATGATGCTGCGCTCGGCGATCTGCGCCTGATACAAGTCGCGATCGGCTTGCAGGATGTAATTGATTTCCGGCAGGTGCTGATGAACGATCTGTTCCGCGTTTGCCGCCAGTTCGCGCGACTGCAGCAGACTTGACACGGAAGAGGCCAGAAACATGAGCGTGATGATGATCATGGGCAGGCTGATCTTGAGGCGGAAGGAAAGATCTCGGAAGGTGCGCATAGGTGTCCTGTCGTTATTTCAGTTATTCCAGTTCCCTGATTTATTTCTAGTCCAAAAAACAGGCAGATCAAACTGTTAACGGTGATCGTGAGTGGCATTCATCGCCATTTGTTCTAACAAATAGGCGGATTTGCGCACACTCACGCAGGATTTCTGTTTCATCTTTTTTAAAATCAGATGCTTGCACTCCTAATCTTTATCGGTTGCCATTCGTTGCATTTCGTAACATGACACTGTCAAATTACGCTGTGTAGACTAGCGGCGCTGGTCAGGTGCGGGGGCGTCTGACCGGTTTGGGGGCAATCGCGCGACCAGTCTTTGTCGCTGGCGCAAGGTTGCAGTTGTGCAGGTGAAGCCGCAGGTATTGCGGCCCCTGCGTAGTCGGTAATGGAAGGTCAGATACCATGTGGAAGTGGAGCTTCTTGCGTTCATCGTTCGTTGCTACCGGTGCGTTCGTGCTGGTTTCTCTCGGTTCAGTTTCAGCGATTCAGGCGGCACCGCAGGTGCGGGTGGAAGGCCTGTTCAGGGGCGCCGCCGTGCTCAATATCGATGGCCAGCAGGTGATGCTGAAGGACGGCAAGACCGGCCCTGGCGGTGTGCGCCTGATCTCGGCCACGTCCCGTGAAGCCGTGGTGGAAATCGACGGCAAGCGGCATACGCTGCAATTGCATACTGCGATCGGTGGCAATTACCAGAAAGCCGAAACCACCCAGGTGGTGATTCGCAAGAACAACAATGACCAGTACATGGTGAACGGCAGCATCAACGGCCAGTCCGTGAAATTCCTGGTGGACACCGGCGCCAACACGGTGGCGATGAATGAGCTGGAGGCACGCAAGCTGGGCCTG
This sequence comes from Pseudomonadota bacterium, assembly GCA_049323075.1. Taxonomy (GTDB): domain Bacteria; phylum Pseudomonadota; class Gammaproteobacteria; order Pseudomonadales; family Ketobacteraceae; genus Ch67. The sequence continues at coordinate 8,546 of JBMOPR010000540.1, read as the reverse complement.
CAGTATCGTATCGACGGCAAGGAATCCCAGGTGGTGACCGCCAGCGGCGTCAGCAAGAGCTGGGTGGTAAAACTGGACGCGGTGAAGGTGGGCGAGATCCAGGTGCCCAACGTCGAGGCAGTGGTGGTGCAGGGTGGCTACCCGACCGATGTGCTGCTGGGGATGAGCTACCTCAACTACGTCAAGCTGCAGGAACAGAACAGTACCCTGATGCTGGAGAAAAAATTCTGATTTAATAGCGGTTTTCCATTTGCGACCACGCGGGAACCGCTTGCATGTCCATCAAGACCATTCTGATTGCCAACCGGGGCGAGATCGCCGTACGCATTCTGCATGCGGTGGCCGAGCTGGGTTGGCGCTCCCTCCTTGTTTACGCCGAAGACGACCAGCACTCCCTTGCCGTGTGCCAGGCCGATGTGGCGGTGCCACTGCAGGGTGTTGGCGCAAGCGCCTATCTGGACCAGCAGCAGATCATCGCCATCGCGCGGCAGCATCAGTGCGACGCGATCCATCCCGGTTACGGATTTCTCAGCGAATATGCCGATTTTGCGCGACAGGTGCAGGACGCCGGGCTGGTGTTCGTCGGTCCCGATGCGGATGTGCTGGCGTTGTTCGGCGACAAGGCCCGTGCCCGCGCGCTGGCGCTGCAATGCGGCGTGCCGGTGCTGCCGGGCGTTGATCATGCGGTGACGCTGGCCGAAGCCAAGGCGTTTTTTGCCAATTTGCCGACAGGTGCGGCGATGGTGATCAAGGCCGTGGCCGGTGGTGGCGGCCGCGGCATGCGCGTGGTGGGCAGCGCGGACGAGATCGAGGCGGCGTTTGCGCGCTGCCAGTCGGAAGCGCAGGCGGCATTCGGCGATGGTTCAGTGTATGTGGAGCAGTGTGCAACGCTGGCCCGTCATATCGAAATACAGATCGTGGGCGATGGCGTAGAGTGTGTTCACGTGCACGAACGCGAATGCACGCTGCAGCGCCGTCACCAGAAACTGATCGAAGTGGCGCCGAGCCCTTCCCTGGGCAATGCACTGCGCACCCGCATCACCGACGCCGCGCTGACGCTGGCGCGGGCGATTCACTACCGCAGTCTGGGCACGTTCGAATTTCTGGTGTCTGGCATTCCGGGTGAAGAACAGTTCGTTTTTATCGAAGCCAATCCCCGCCTGCAGGTGGAGCACACGGTGACGGAAGCCATCACCGGACTGGATCTGGTACAGCTGCAGCTGCGGCTGGCGCTCGGAGCGACTCTGGCGCAGCTGGGTTTGCGGCAACCTGCGATTCCGGCGCCGCGCGGTTTTGCGCTGCAGCTGCGGGTGAACATGGAAACCCTGCTGGCCGATGGCACGGTAAAACCCGGTGGCGGTGTCATCAGCCGGTTTGATCTGCCCGCTGGCCCCGGTGTGCGCGTGGACACGTTCGGTTATCAGGGTTACGCCACCACCCCGCGCTACGATTCCCTGCTGGCGAAGATCATTGTCCACGCTAACGGTGATTTTGCAGCGGCGCTGGCAAAAGCCTGGCGCGCGCTGTGCGAGTGCCGCATCGACGGTGTGCCCACCAATCTGCCGCTGCTGAAAAATCTGCTGCAGCATGATGATGTGCTCGCCAATCGCATTCACACGCGCTTTATCGATCAGCATCTGGCGGAATTGCTGGAAGACAAAATGCATCCGCAACGTTCGCCGCAAACGCTGGTGCAGGCGTCGGCAGCCGCGAATCCTGACAACGTCACCACCGAGCACGCCCTGCATGCGCCCATGCAAGGCACTGTCGTGAACGTGGAAGTAAAAAACGGGGCCAGTGTGCGTAAAGGCCAGACGCTGCTGATTCTGGATGCCATGAAAATGGAGCACGTCATTGCCGCACCCCATGCGGGCATTGTACAGGGCTGCGCGCTGAAGAAAGGCGATGCGGTGCTGGAGCAGCAGATGCTGCTGCAACTACTGCCCACGGAAAGTGATGACAGCGAAACGGTGGTAACGGACATTGTCGATCCTGATTTCATCCGCCCCGATCTGGCTGAAGTGGTGCAGCGTCACGCCTACGGGCACGATGAAAATCGCGCCGATGCGGTGGCAAAACGCCGCGCCACCGGCCAGCGCACCGCACGGGAAAACATTGCCGACCTGTGCGATGAGGGCAGCTTCGTGGAATACGGTCCGCTGGCGATTGCGGCCCAGCGTCGTCGCCGCACGTTGCAGGATCTGATCGAGAAAACTCCGGGCGACGGTATGGTGTGCGGCATCGGCCGCGTTAATGGCCACCAGTTTGGTGATGCCGGCCAGTGTGTGCTGATGACCTATGACTACACAGTGATGGCCGGTACCCAGGGCATCCAGAATCATCGCAAGAAAGACCGCATGTTCGAGCTGGCGCAGCAGTGGCAATTGCCGGTGGTGCTGTTCAGCGAAGGCGGCGGCGGTCGTCCTGGCGATACCGATGGATTGGGATCATCCGCCAGCGTGGATTGTCTGGCTTTTTTCCTGTTTGCCAAACTGTCGGGGCTGGTGCCGCTGGTGGGCATTGCCTCGGGGCGCAATTTTGCCGGCAACGCAGCGCTGCTGGGTTGCTGCGATGTGGTGATCGCAACCCGTAACGCCAATATCGGCATGGGCGGGCCCGCGATGATCGAGGGTGGTGGCTTGGGCGTGTACGCGCCGGAGCAGGTGGGCCCGACGTCGGTGCAGGTGCAGAACGGTGTGATTGATCTTCTGGTGGACGATGAGGCGGACGCCGTCCGTGTCGCCAAACGCTACTTGTCTTTCTTCCAGGGCGATCTTGCGCACTGGCAGGCACCGGACCAACGTCTGCTGCGCACCCTGATTCCGGAAAACCGCCTGCGCGCCTACGATGTGCGTGCCGTGATTCACGGTCTGGCGGATTGCGATTCCGTGCTGGAACTGCGCGCGCAGTTTGGACTGGGCATGATCACCGCGTTCGCCCGCGTCGAAGGTCGTGCGGTCGGCATCATCGCCAACAATCCGCAGTATCTGGCCGGTGCCATCGATGCGCCTGGTGCCGACAAGGCCGCGCGCTTCATGCAGCTGTGCGACGGCTTCGATATTCCCATTCTGTTCCTGTGTGACACGCCGGGCATCATGGTCGGGCCGGAAGTGGAAAAGACGGCGCTGGTGCGTCACGTGTCGCGCCTGTTTGTCACGGCCGCCAGTATCACAGTGCCGTTCTTCACCATCGTGTTGCGCAAGGCCTATGGCCTGGGTGCCATGACCATGGCGGGCGGCACGTTGAAGGCGCCGCTGTTCACCGTGTCCTGGCCCACCGGCGAATTCGGGGCAATGGGCCTGGAAGGCGCAGTGAAACTCGGCTTTCGCAAGGAGCTGGATGCAGTGAGCGACCCGCAGCAGCGCGATGAACTGTTCCGCACCATGGTGGCGGACATGTACGAGCGCGGCAAGGCGGTGAACAACGCGACCTTTTTCGAATTCGACGACGTGATCGATCCGGCGCAGTCGCGGCAGTGGATCATGACGGCGCTGCGTTCGGCGCCAGAGCCGGTAAAACGCAAAGGCAAGAAACGCCCCTGCATCGATACCTGGTAATGGCACCTGGTGACGGCTTCTGCCTGACTGTCGTCATAGCCAAAGCGTATAAGCGTTATTTCTGCACGCGCTAAAAACGGCTGATTATTTCGGCGTTCAATGAACCCGTTGCCACTTTTGGCGACGGGATTGCCGCACTTTTCACGAAGGCCGGAAAGTGCGTTGACAGGTTTGTCCCGGCTCATTTTTACTGCGGACGTGAACCGGTTTTCGTTGCCGGTGAATCGCTATTCCGGAGGGCATGTATATGCCGCAATTTGAACCAGGGCTGGTTCTGGGTGCGTTGTTGATTTTTATCTATGCCACAGAACGCTTCAATACACCACGCACCATCCGCGCGTCCACCACGGCGGGCCGTTACTATTCTGCCGCCACCATTTACCTGCTGATCTATCTGCTGACGTTTTACCTGTTCAGCAAATATCCCCACCTGCTGAAAGTGCTCATCAATGACGCTGACCTGCAGAAACAGATGAGTGCAATGGACAGCAGCAACACGCCCATTTTCGTGGCCATGATTTTTTCGCTGCTGGTGCCCAAGGTGCCGCTGATCTCCGAGCTGGATAACCGGCTGCGCATTTTTCTGCACCGGCTGGCCTCCATTCCCTACGAGGCCATTCGCATGAGCAAGGAAGTGCAGGGGATGCGCTTCGAGGTTCCGGATGCGGTGGCAGAGGAGCTGCGCCGCGAAATGGAAGAGCGCAATTTTCCGGTGCAGGTGGACTCGGTGGACAATGCCGATCCGATCGTGCGCAACTGGATGAAAATTGCGGCGCTGGTCATTCAGCTGCGGCATTGGGAGCAGGCCAATCCGTTCGCACCTTTCATGCAGGAACGCAGCGGCCAGTTGCAGCGCATCCATGAACGTTACCTGCGGTTGTGCACGGCTGCCATCAATGCATATGCGTTGTGCCAGCAGGCCAAATCCCAGCCGGAAGTGCCGGCCCTGCAGGATGCCGCGTTGCGCTTCTGCCGAAACCTGCGTGCGGATGAAAAATCCATTTACAGCGAGTTGTGCGATTTCATCAGCCAGGCGATTCTGTCCAACTGCTACCGGGCGCAGACCCGGCGCCAGGCGCTGGCCCAGCTCGGGTTCCAGTCGAAAGAGAGCATCATCTACGAAGGCCTTTCCATCCATCAGGGTGTTACGTTGGCGGGTTTGCTGCTGATGCTGCTGCTCACCAGCTTCATCCTGTTCTCGCAAAGTGTCATGGAGATCGAGCTGCTGTTGCTGCGTGCCACCATGATTGTGTCCATTTATTCCGCTGCCGTGTTTTTTGCGGTCTATCCCAAGGCGCAGTGGCCGCATTTCCAGCATCGGGAAGGGCAGTTTTATCCGGTGGCCAGTTACCTGGTGTCCGGAGTGCTGGCAATGGTGGCCAGCGCACTGATCAATCTGACATTCAGAACCCTGATCAATATCAGTGACAGCAAGAATGACGGAGTAGCGATGGCAATGCAGGAAGCCTGGCAGCGCTTTTCAACGCTGGCCTATCCGTGGCTGTGCATGTCGTTTGTCGCCACGATGGTGCTGGCGTTCCTGATCGACTGGACGATCCCGGCGAGGCTGAATGAGCGCTGGCAGCGCTGGTGCAAGGCAGTGGTGCTGATGGTGACGCTGATGGGCGCTACGGTGCTGGTGCATCAGTGGTTGCAGGAATTGTACGGCGCGTTGCAGAAGCCGTTTCCGGTTGAATTGCACAGCTTGCTGCGCAACAGCGCGATCATCGGTCTGGTGCTGGGGTATTTCGTGCCGGCCTGGTTCCGGCGCTCCAGTCTGCAGCGGCGGACGCGGGTGATCGAAGCGCCCGAGCTGGCCCCTGCGCTGACGTGAACTTGCACCGGAATCGGGTGATGGCGGGCCGGATTACAGCAGCGGCGCCAGCTGCTTCAGGTAGGCCTGCAGGCGGGCGCTGTTGTCGGGGCCCAGCCGCCACAGCAGTTTCTCCAGCGCGCTGGACTGCTCCAGGATTGGATCCAGATACTGGTAGGAGATGATCGACTGTTTCAGTTCAACGTCACCCTGCAACGGCTGCACGCTGTTGACACGGGTGATGGCCAGCTGCAGGCGATCGCGGAACTGGCCGCCGATGCCCAGCTCGTCGTGTGCCCGCTGTAGCAGCGGTTCCCAGGCGTGGAAATAATCCGCCGCGCGGGATGGCGGGATGGTAGTCAGCGCGGACACCAGGACGTCCTTGCGGCTGAAGCTGGCGGCATCCAGCCAGAAGCGGTCATTTTCCTTGCGCGCGCGAAACGGCTGCAGGTCGTAGGACAAAGGCCGCTCTTTCACCGGAAATTTGCCTTCTGCCACCAGATTCACCAGCATCACCCATTTGCGCAGCTGCTCCTGCGGGATCAGCCAGCCGGTGACCTGCGGGTTGAGTTCGGTGGCAGCCTGCAAGACGTAGGCGTCACTGTCATCCAGCTGCGGTGGTATGGCGATGACGGGGATCTGCGCACTGCCGGCCTCTTCGCGGGCAGTGGCGATGGCGGGCGTCGTTTCCACGCTGCCTGCGGCTTCATCGCGGATAACCGGATGGGATTGAGGTTTATCCGGTACGGGAGCGGCAACCGGCGGCGCAAGACTGCCGGGTGCCGGAGCGGTGGCCGGTTGCTGGCGCAGCATCCAGGCAATGGCGATCAGGCCGGCAATGACAATAAGCACCGGTACCAGAATTTTCCTGCCCATGATGATTCTCCCTGCTCAAATTCAAAGTGTGGCGATGCGCCGCGAACCATTCTAACAAACCTTGCGTTCACATATGAGACCGGACGCGCACTGTATATAATGGGCCGTTCATTCCTGCCCTGATCCCGTGAGGCCCCCGTGCGCGTACTTCGATACCTGATCGTTTTTGTTCTGCTGGTGGGTGCCACCGCCACTGCCGCCCTGTACCTGGCGCCGGAATCCTTTACCCATGCAGCGATAGGGCTGGAGCGCGCGATGTCCGGCCTGGAGCGCAAGCAGGTGCAGCTGGATGACGGTACCGACTATGTTTATCTGGAAGGTGGCACGGGCGAGCCCTTGCTGCTGCTGCACGGCTTCGGCGCCGACAAGGACAACTTCACCCGTGTGGCCCGTCACCTGACACCGCATTATCGTGTGATCATTCCGGATCACGTGGGATTCGGCGAATCGTCCCATCCGCCGCAGGCCGACTATTCGCCCCAGGCCCAGGCCAGCCGATTGCAGGCGCTGATGCGCAAGCTGGGCGTGACCCAGCTGCATATCGGTGGCAATTCCATGGGCGGACACATTGCGATTACCTATGCCGCACAATTCCCGGAGGAAGTAAAAAGTCTGTGGCTGCTGGATGCCGGTGGTGTCTGGAGTGCGCGCGGCAATGATTTTGCGCAGAAGGTGCGCGAGACCGGTGTCAATCCGCTGATGGCCCGCAGCGAAGAGGATTTTGCGCGCATGTTCGATTACGTGATGGCGGACCCGCCGTTTGTGCCGCGCCCGATACTGAACGTGAAGGCTCGCGAGCGCATCCGCAATTTCGATCTGGAGCAAATCATTTTTACCCAGGTCAGCGCGGATGCGGTGGAAGAGCGGGCAGCCACGGTTGCTGTGCCGACGCTGATTGTGTGGGGGCGTGAGGACCGTGCGCTGAATTATGCCGCTGGCGAGTTGCTGGATCGGGTGATGGTGAATTCGCAACTGATCATAATGGACGGTGTGGGACACTTGCCGATGCTGGAGCGCCCGGCGCAGTCGGCGGCAGATTATCTGCAATTTCGCGGCAGTTTCTGATAGCGGGCATTTTTTCAGCGTGCAAAGTAAAAAGGGCGCGGTCATCAACTGCGCCCTTTTTTGTTGAGGCTTTTAGCCTGTTGTCAGCCGTTCAAGTGTGCGTCGGATTTAACGTGTCCGCTTCGAGATCCGCCAGACGGATGCGGATGGCGGCTTCGATACCGCCAGCATGCAGTCCACACTGTTCGATCATTTCCGCCGGCTTGGCGTGATCCACATAAATATCCGGAATGCCCAGATTCAGCACCGGCAGCACCAGATTGCGTTGCGCCAGCAGTTCGTTCACCGCCGAACCGGCGCCACCCATCACAGCATTTTCCTCCACCGTCACCAGCAGGTGATGGCTCGCCGCCAGTTCCAGGATCAGTGCTTCGTCGATCGGCTTCACAAAACGCATGTCCACCACGGTGGCGCCGAAGGCCTTGCCGGCGTCCTTGCAGTTGGCCAGCACGGTGCCGAACGCCAGGATCGCCACGCCCTTGCCGGGTTGCACGATGCGGCCCTTGCCCATGGGCAGGGCGGTCAGCGCCTGTTGAACCGGCACTCCGGGGCCGGTACCGCGCGGATAACGCACTGCGGCGGGCCCGCGATGCAGATACGCCGTGTACAGCATCTGCCGGCATTCATTTTCATCCGACGGGGCCATCACCACCATGTTGGGAATGCAGCGCAGGTAACTCAGATCGTAGGCACCCGCGTGCGTAGGGCCGTCTTCGCCCACCAGCCCGGCGCGGTCGATGCCGAAAGTCACGTCCAGATTCTGCAGCGCCACGTCGTGGATCAGTTGATCGTACGCCCGCTGCAAGAACGTGGAATAAATGGCCACCACCGGCTTTTGGCCTTCGCAGGCCAGGCCTGCCGCCAGTGTCACCGCATGCTGCTCGGCAATCGCCACATCCTGGTATTGCTCTGGAAACCGGCGCGAGAATTCCACCATGCCGGAGCCTTCGCGCATCGCCGGCGTGATCGCTACCAGGCGAGGATCGGTTTCCGCCATATCGCACAACCAGGAACCGAAAATATCGCAGTACTTGGGCAGTACCGGTTTGCTGCTGAGAGTGACCGTTACCGGGACCTTGGGCTCGATTTTGGATAGCGCGTGATAGCCAATGGGATCTTTTTCTGCCGGCTGGTAGCCACGGCCTTTCTGCGTGATCACGTGCAGCAGATGCGGGCCAGGAATATCGCGCAGCTTGCCCAGATAGGTCACCAGCTTGTCCAGGTTGTGGCCGTCG
>JBMOPR010000539.1:0-14113 GCA_049323075.1 Pseudomonadota bacterium | reverse complement strand
GATGTGGGTGTACGTGCCATCAACAGCGTGCTGACCGTGGGGCGTGGTCAGCGCATGGGGTTGTTTGCGGGCTCCGGTGTTGGCAAGAGCGTGCTGCTGGGCATGATGACGCGTTTCACCAGTGCCGACATAACAGTGGTGGGGCTGATCGGCGAACGGGGTCGCGAGGTGAAGGAATTCATCGAGCACAGCCTGGGCGCTGACGGATTGAAGCGATCGGTGGTGGTGGCTTCGCCTGCGGACGATTCGCCGCTGATGCGGATGCACGGCGCCATGCTGGCCACGGCGATTGCGGAATATTTCCGGGACCAGGGCAAGAACGTCTTGCTGCTGATGGATTCCCTTACGCGTTACGCGCAGGCGCAGCGGGAAATCGCGCTGGCGGTGGGCGAGCCGCCGGCTACCAAGGGTTATCCGCCATCCGTGTTCGCGAAAATCCCGCAGCTGGTGGAACGCGCGGGTAACGGACGGGAAGGTGGTGGCTCCATCACGGCGTTTTATACTGTGCTTACCGAAGGTGACGACGTGCAGGATCCCGTCGCCGATGCTGCCCGTGCCATTCTCGATGGCCACGTCGTTCTGGCGCGGCGGCTGGCGGAAGAAGGCCAGTATCCCGCGATAGACGTGGAAGCCTCCATCAGCCGTGCCATGCCACAGATCGTCACGCCGGAGCATCTGCAGCAGGCGCAGGCGCTGAAACGGCTGTACGCCCGCTACCAGCAGAGCCGCGACCTGATCAGCGTGGGGGCCTATGTGGCTGGCAGCGATCCGGAAACCGATCTGGCCATCAAGCAGATCAAGCCGATCCGGCAGTTCCTTGCCCAGGGCATGCTGGAAAAGGTGGATTACAAATCCGCCTGCCAGCAGTTGCAGAAGCTCACCACGGGGCGCTGAACTGAATGATGAAGAAATCGCAGCGTTTGCGCCCGGTGCGCGATCTCAAGCAGCAGCAGGAACGCCAGGAAGCAAAAAAGCTGGCAGACATGCAGCAGCAGCTGGCAAATGCCCGCCGCCAGCACGAAGAGCTGCAGGGGTATCTGCGGGAGTATTTCAATGCCATCAGCACCACCCGTCAGCAGGTGAAACAGGCTTCGCAACTGGGCTTGTACCAGAGTTTCATCACCCGCCTGCAGGATGCCATCCAGCACCAGGGCCAGCTGATCCGCCAGCGCGAGCAGGTGGTGCAGGCGCAGACCCGCAAATGGCTGGAAGCCAGTTCCCGCCTGAAAACCCTGGATGATCTGATTGCCCGGGCGCGCCAGCAGGAGGAACTGGCGGCAGACAAGCGCGAGCAGAAGATCCAGGACGATCGCCCCCATCGCACACCCCAGGGATTCGAATAACAGCCCTCCATAGCGGAATTTGGAATCTGGATTGCCGCCTGAAATAGCTAAAATTCATAAATTCCATTGATCCAGTGCAATTTTCCCCTCGCGACTAGCGGAAGCTACGCAGCTGTCTATCCTTCTCAGACAGAACGGAATTTTATGTCCGGCGATCAGCCGGGAGCGGATAACACAATGGCAGATGCAACCCTGATTGAACTGGACAAGATCAGCGACATCAGCAAGGTCGAGGCGCTACATGAGAAGCTCGAAGCCTTATTGGGTTCGGCTGCCAGTGTCGATATCGACGCCGCCCGGGTTGAACGCATTGATACCGCCACACTGCAGCTGCTGACCGTGTTTTTTCGCGCGCTGGACCGGCATCACCTGCAGGCCCGTATTCTCAATCCTTCACGTACCTTTGCCGATACGGCCCGTTTGCTCGGGTTGGCGGACGCACTGAATTTATCCAACTGATTGCTGTAATCCGAAGGGAGCATTCGCATGACCAAAATACTGGCAGTCGATGACAGCGCATCGATGCGACAAATGGTGAGCTTCACACTGCAGGGAGCCGGCTACGAAGTGGTGGAAGCCTGCGATGGCCAGGAAGCACTGAACAAGGCCAAGCTGGGCCAGGTGGATCTGGTGCTGTCGGACGTGAACATGCCGGTGATGGATGGCATTTCGCTGATCAAAAACCTGCGCTCATTGCCGAACTACAAATTCACCCCCATTCTGATGCTGACCACAGAATCCGCCGCTGACAAAAAGAGCGAGGGCAAGGCGGCGGGCGCCACCGGCTGGATCGTGAAGCCGTTTAACCCGGATCAGCTGCTCAACACCATCAAGAAAGTGCTGGGTTAATCTCCATGAGCATCGATCTGAGCCAGTTCCACCAGGTCTTTTTCGAGGAAAGCTTCGAGGGCCTGCAACTCATGGAATCCAGCCTGCTGGAACTGGATTGCGCCAACCCTGACGGGGAAACCATCAACGCCATTTTCCGTGCCGCGCACTCCATCAAGGGCAGCAGCAGCACGTTTGGCTTTGGCGCGGTGGCGGAGTTCACCCATGTGCTGGAGACACTGCTCGATCAGGTGCGTGTGGGCTCGCGCCGTCTCACGCCGGAGATTGTGGATCTGCTGTTGCGATCAGTGGATTGCCTGAGCGGCATGCTGCGTTCACTGCAGGCAGGTACGGCGCTGGATACAGCCCAATCACGTGAATTGATAGCTGCTTTCAATGCGATTCTGGCGCAGCAGGCGACGGCACCGGCGGTTGCCTCCGTGCCGGCGCCCGCTGTTCACGCGCCTGCCGTACAATCGCCTGCGCCATCTGGTAGTCAGGACTGGCTGATCACTTTCATTCCCCACACCAATATCCTGCGCACCGGCAACGAACCTGCGCGCATGTTGCGTGAACTGTCGGAACTGGGGCCACTGCGGTGTACGGCGCTGCTGGACCGGTTACCGGAATTCACCGCGCTGACTCCGGAAGAATGTCATATCGGCTGGAAAATCCACCTCACCACCGCCGAAGACAAGCGCAAGATCGAGGAGATTTTTGAATGGGTGGTGGATGAATCGGATCTGAAAATCGAACCGGCCGCGGTGGAAGCACCGGTGCAGCCTGCAGTGGCACCCGGGATGGCCGCGTTGCCGGAGGCGCCGGCGCTGGTGGCACTGGAGACGCTCACAGAACCGGTCGACATGGCCGACAAACTGGATACGCCTGCCAAGCAGGTGCGTGCCACTGAATCCACCTCGATTCGGGTATCCATCGAAAAAATCGACAGCCTGGTGAATCTGGTGGGCGAGCTTGTCATCACCCAGTCCATGCTTGGCCAGCTGGGGATGGATTTCGACATGAGCCGCGTGGCGCGATTGCAGGAAGGACTGGCGCAGCTGGAACACAATACCCGCGAGCTGCAGGAAAATGTGATGCGCATCCGCATGCTGCCCATCAGCTTCACCTTCAGCCGCTTCCCTCGCATGGTGCGTGATCTGTCGCGCCAGCTGGGAAAAAAAGCGGAGCTCCGGCTCATCGGCGAGCAAACCGAACTCGACAAGACCGTAATGGAAAAAATCGGCGATCCACTGGTGCACCTGGTGCGGAACTCCCTCGATCACGGACTGGAGTCGCCGGCGGACCGTCTCGCGGCGGGCAAACCCGAAACCGGTGTCATCACACTCAATGCCTATCATCAGGGTGGCAACATTCTGATCGAGATCAGTGATGACGGTCGAGGCCTTAACCGCGACCGGATTCGGGCCAAGGCCATCGCCAGCGGGCTGATCGGCGTCAATGATCCACTCAGTGACGAACAGATCCAGGATCTGATTTTTCAGCCCGGCTTTTCCACTGCCGAACAGGTCACCGATGTATCGGGGCGTGGTGTTGGCATGGATGTGGTGCGCCGTAACATCCAGGAGCTCAACGGCAGCATCGATGTGAAATCGGTGTCCGGTGTCGGCAGCACTTTTACGATCCGTCTGCCACTCACCCTGGCCATTCTGGATGGACAGCTGATCCAGGTGGGCGAGCAGGTTTACATCATCCCGCTGGTGTCCATTGTTGAATCGCTGCAGCCGGATCTGGCGCTGGTGAACCGGGTGGCCGGTGGCTGTGATGTGTTCCGCCTGCGCAACGAATACATTCCCATCATCCGGCTGGCAGAAATCTTCGGCGTTGTACCGCGTAACGAAGGTCTGGAAAAGTGCCTGCTGGTGGTGGTGGAGACCGGCAATGCCAAGGTGGCACTGGTGGTGGATGACCTGCTGGGTCAGCAGCAGGTGGTGATCAAGAGCATGGAAGCCAATTACCGCAAGGTGGAAGGCATTTCCGGCGCCACCATTCTGGGGGACGGCACGGTGTCGCTGATTCTGGACATCACCGACCTGATCCAGATGGCCGGCGTGCGCCAGCAGCTGAAAAGTGGTTTGAAACTGGTTTCAGACAGAAGTCGCGTCGCCATACGGTGACATGATCCGAACAGGAGAGCAGTCATGAACAGCGCAGAACAACGGGCGCACGAAATCGCGGACGCCGACGTTTCGATCCGGTCCCGCGATCAGAACGATCAGTTCCTTACCTTCATCATGGCAGGTGAGGAATACGGTGTTGACATCCTGCAGGTGCAGGAAATCCGTGGCTGGGAAAACGTCACGCCGATTCCGAATGCCCCCGCACACATCAAGGGCGTCATCAATCTGCGCGGCACCATTGTACCGATCGTCGATCTGCGTCAGCGCTTCGGTCTGCAGCGGGCTGATTACGGGCCTGTAACTGTGGTCATCGTGTTGAAAGTGGCAACCCGCAAGGGCAGCCGGGTGATGGGCATCGTGGTGGATGCGGTGAGCGACGTGTACAGCCTTTCTGCCGATGATATGAAGGACGCTCCGGATCTGGGTGACAACGTCAATACCTCATACATCCGTGGCCTGGTGAATGTGTCCAGCAAGATGGTGATCCTGCTGGACATCAACGAACTGCTCGGCGCCGACACGATTCCCGAGGTATCGGTGTCTGCGTTGCAGGAATTGAAGAATCGGTCCGATCAGCATTGATCGGCGCGTTGGCAGTGGCAACTGGATAAAAGGCGAGGAATCACAATGGAAATGTTACAGAAGCTGACAGGCACCCAGCGCAACTGGCTACTGGCGGGACTGCCGACGTTGGCCCTCTTACTGTTTGTTGCAGGCAGCTGGAATATCATTCAGGCCGGTATCGCGACGCAGGGTGGCAGTGTCACGGGCGTATTGCTGGTGGCTGCACTGCTGGTGGCCGCCAGCCTGGCGATGCTCCTGACCGGCGCGGGTAGTGTCGACCGCGACAACGAACGTCTGCAACGCAGCCTGGAGGTATGCCAGGCCAATGTGATGGTGGCGGACAATGATTTCAATATACGCTACATGAATGAATCCGTGCGTGACATGATGCAACGCAACGAAGCCCGCTTGCGCGAAGCCATCCCCGGCTTTGATGCCCGCAATCTGGTAGGCATGAATGTCGATACCTTTCACAAGAACCCTTCGCACCAGCGCCGTCTGGTATCGGGTCTGAACACCGCGTACAAAACCAACCTTACCCTCAACGGGCTGACGTTCGGCCTGATTGCCACGCCCATCATGTCGGAGAAGGGCGAGCGCATCGGCACCGTGGTGGAGTGGTACGACAAGACGGCGGAACTGGCAAAACAGGCAGCGGAGGAAAAGATCGCCGGTGAAAATGCCCGAATTGCGCAGGCTCTGCGTATCTGCGACACCAGTGTGATGATGGCTGATACCGATCTCAACATTGTGTACATGAATGACGCTGTTGTCCGCATGATGCGCGAAGCGGATTCCGAGCTGAAGAAAGTGATTCCCGCTTTCGATTGTTCCCGCCTGCTGGGCGCCAACGTGGACATGTTCCATAAAAATCCGGCCCACCAGCGCAAGATGCTGGCCAACCTGCGCGAGCCCTATAGCACCAATATAAAGGTCGGTTCGCTCACGTTCGGCCTGATCGCCACGCCGGTGAATGACGACAAGGGTAACCGCCTGGGCACCGTGGTGGAGTGGAAAAACAAAACCATCGAGCTGGCTAAGGCCGAGCAGGAACGTCGCGTTGCGGAAGAAAACCAGCGGGTGCGGCAGGCGCTGGACAATGTGACCACCAATGCCATGATTGCCGACCGGGATGGCCAGATCGTTTACATGAACAAGTCGGTGCGGGAAATGTTGCAGGTAGCGGAATCCGATATTCGCAAGGAAATGCCGCATTTCGATTCCGGCAAACTGCTGGGCGCCAACTTCGACCGTTTCCACAAAAATCCCGCCCACCAGCGCCGATTGCTTGAAAATCTCACCAGCACTTACACAGCGCAGATTTCACTGGGTGGTCGTACGTTCAGGCTGGTGGCCAACCCGGTGATGGACGAAGCGGGTGGCCGGATTGGCACCGTGGTGGAATGGGCCGATCGCACAGAGGAAGTCAGAACCGAACGCGAAATCGATCATCTGGTTTCGTCGGCGGCAGGAGGCAATCTGACCGTGCGGCTGGAAGAAGCTGGCAAATCCGGTTTCATGCTGAATCTGAGTAAAGGGCTCAACAGCCTGATGAACGCAACGGAGCAGGTGGTGACCGATACCATCCGCGTACTGGATGCGCTGGCGCACGGCAATCTGAACGAACGCATAGAGCGCGAATATCAGGGCAGTTTTGGCAAGCTCAAATCCGATGCCAACGCCACGGTGGATCGCCTGATCGACATCATCACCGGTATTGTGGAAAGCGCCAATGCCGTGTCCAACGGTGCCGACGAAATCGCGCAGGGCAATTCCGATCTCAGCCAGCGTACCGAGGAGCAGGCATCTTCACTGGAGGAAACAGCGTCCAGCATGGAAGAAATGACCAGTGCCGTGCGCCAGAGCAGCGAAAATGCCAAGGAGGCTAACTCGCTTGCCACGCTCGCTCGCGACAAGGCTGCACGCGGCGGTGAAGTGGTGGCTCACGCAGTGGCGGCGATGGGAGCGATCAATGCCTCCAGCAAAAAAATTGCAGACATTATCAGTGTGATCGATGAAATCGCATTCCAGACCAATCTGTTGGCGCTGAATGCAGCGGTGGAAGCCGCCCGTGCCGGCGAGCAGGGCCGAGGTTTTGCCGTGGTAGCAGGTGAAGTGCGAAATCTGGCGCAGCGGTCTGCGGGTGCCGCCAAGGAAATCAAGGAGCTGATCCGCGACAGCGTCGGGAAGGTGGATGATGGTACCCGTCTGGTAAACGAATCCGGGGAAACCCTGCGAGGCATTGTCGATTCGGTGCAGAAGGTATCGTCCATGATTCAGGAAATCACGGCGGCGGCGCTGGAGCAGACCTCGGGCATCGAGCAGGTCAACACCGCGATTGCGCAGATGGACGAGATGACGCAGCAGAATGCGGCGCTGGTGGAAGAAGCTTCCGCCGCCGGCGAGGCCCTGTCGGAGCAGGCCAGGCAACTGATGAGCCTCATGAGTTTCTTCTCGGTGGAAAATGTGGCGCGCCCGGGTGTACCCGGTCCCCAGGCTGTGCGGTCGCCGCAAGTGTCAGCCGCAGCCGGCCGTAGCCAGGAGCGGGTTGCTTCCGCCCGGCGCAGCAACGACGAGTGGGAAGAATTTTGAAAACACAATGGACGTCGCTTCACCCGCGCAGCAGGAGGCATCCGGCGGCATGAATCCCGGTCTGAACTCATCCCGCGCCAATGCCGACGGGGCGGATTTCTCCAGCCGTGAATTTCCCATGACCGCGGATGATTTCCGATTCATCCAGCGGCTGGCGCGGGAACGCACTGGCATCGAGTTGGGCGAGCACAAGCGGGAAATGATCTACAGCCGGATCGTGCGGCGTATCCGTGCGCTGCAGCTGGCCACGTTCCGTGATTACTGCGACTATCTGCAACAGAACGCGGCCAGCGAACTCACGCCGTTCATCAATGCCATCACCACCAATCTGACCGCGTTTTTCCGCGAACCGCACCATTTCGAATTTCTTGCCCGTACCGCGTTGCCCGAAATCCGCAAGCGCAATGCCGGCAGTCGTCGAATCCGCATCTGGTCGGCCGGCTGTTCCACCGGCGAAGAGCCTTACTCCATCGCCATGACACTGCAGCAACACCTGGGTAACGAACGCTGGGATGCCAGGGTGCTGGCCACCGATCTGGATACCAATGTGCTGGATCACGGCCGCGCCGGCATCTATACGCGGGAAAGGGTTTCCGGGCTGGCCGAAGACATCGTGAAAAAGAATTTTCTGGTGAGCCGGGGCAAGCGCAGTGATGAAGATCGCTACCAGGTCAAGGAACCGCTGCGCGAGCTGATTCGTTTCAACCAGCTCAACCTGCTGGAAGACTGGCCCATGAAAGGCCCGTTCGACGTCATATTCTGTCGCAACGTCGTGATCTATTTCAGCAAGGAAACCCAGCGCGGGCTGTTCGACCGTTACGCCGATATTCTCGCGCCCGATGGCTATTTGTTCATAGGCCACTCGGAAAGCCTGCACGGTGTCAGCAAGCGCTTTCAACCGATCGGTCGCACGATCTACAGGAGAACCGGATGACGACGGAGCCGCCTGGACTTTTCCTTGCGCCGGACCGGCCACAACCTCGGGCGCCCCGTGGTTTCAGTCATATCAACCGCTACTGGGACAAGCATCAGGGCGTCTATGCGGCGAAAATTCTGCCCGGTGAATTCTACGTCAGTACTGCCGGTGAAATGATCGTCACCGTGCTGGGTTCCTGTATTGCCGCCTGCATTCGTGACCGCAATCGCGGTGTGGGCGGCATGAACCATTTTATGTTACCGGTGCAGCGGGAGAACATGATACCTGGGCAGGCCGCCATCAGTGAATCCGCACGCTATGGCAACTGGGCAATGGAGTATCTGATCAACGAAATTCTGAAGAACGGTGGTGACAAGCGCAATCTGGAAGTGAAGATATTTGGCGGTGGCAGGGTGCTGGAGAACATGCAGCAGATTGACGTCGGACAGAAGAACATCGATTTCGTGCGGCGCTTCATCGTCAACGAGGCTCTGTATCTCGCGGCGGAGGATGTCGGTGGCATCTATCCACGCAAAGTCCTTTATTTTCCGGATACGGGATCAGTGAAAGTGCGCAAAATGAAATCCACTCGCAATGATGTCGTGTACGAGCGCGAGCGCAGTTACGCCCGTACCATCAATACCCGGCCGCCGCAGGGCGATATCGAGCTGTTCTGAGTGGTGTCCGGCATGTCGAGCAATGGTGCGAACCCGACAGGCAAGATCCGGGTGCTGGTGGTAGATGATTCTGCGGTGATCCGGCAGCTGCTCAGCCAGATCATCAACGCCGAGTCCGACATGGAAGTGGTGGGTACCGCGTCTGATCCGCTCATCGCCCGGGAAAAGATCAAGCAGCTGGCACCTGACGTGCTGACTCTCGACATCGAGATGCCCCGCATGGATGGCATCACTTTCCTGCGCAACCTGATGCGCCTGCGACCCATGCCGGTGATCATGATTTCCACCCTTACCCAGGTGGGCGCCGACGTCACACTGGAAGCGCTGAATATCGGCGCCTTCGATTTCCTGCCCAAGCCCCGCGAAAACCTGGGCAAGGGGCTGCTGGAGTATGGTGACGACATCACCCGTAAAATCCGTGCTGCCGCCCGGGCCAACGTGCGCCAGCTGGAACGCACCAGCGAGCAGACGCGGGCCGCGCCGCAAAAGCCGGTCACCCGGGTGGCGGATTACTCGCCCCGGCCCGACGCACTCATTGCCATTGGCGCATCCACCGGCGGCACCGAGGCGATCAAGGAAGTGCTGCTGCGGTTACCGGAGAATTGCCCGCCAGTGGTCATCACCCAACACATTCCCGCCGTGTTCAGTACGTCCTACGCGCTACGCATGGACAACACCTGCGCCATGCATGTTCATGAGGCCAGTGCCAACCAGAAAATCCTGCCCGGCAATGTCTACATTGCCCCCGGGGATTTCCATCTGCTGGTGCGTCGCGGCAGCGACGGCTGGGTCACGGCCCTGAGCAGCGCGCCCAAGGTCAATCACCACCGGCCGTCGGCGGATGTCATGTTCGATTCCATCGTCGATCTGGCATTGACCGGCGCCGTTGGCGTGCTCTTGACCGGCATGGGCTCCGACGGTGCGAAGGGCTTGTTGCGTCTCAAGCAGATCGGCTGTCACACTATTATCCAGGACCAGGAGTCGTCGGTGGTATGGGGCATGCCGGGCGCGGCTTTCCAGATTGATGCGCACTGTGAAATGAAGCCCCTGGATGGCATCGCTACCCGCCTGCTGGCCCTTACCAACAACCGCACCCGCTCCCGGGAAGCCTGACGGACCATGTCCAGCGACCAACGCAAGCGCGTCATTCTTGCCACTCTGGCTGGTGCCACCAGTCTGCTGGTGCTGTTCCTGTTGCACGGGGAGGGGACATCTACCGGTGTGCTGATGCTGGTGGTTGTGTCCGGCGTACTCTGGAGCCTTGCCCTGCGCCTGGCGGGCAAGCTGCAAGGTGTGCCGCATCCGGCGCACGCGCCGCAGCGCATACGCCCGTTCGGCGCACCCCGGCTGGCCGCTGCTGCCGATCCGCCGCCCGATCCGCTGGGTCACTACTTCAGCCACCTGTTGGGCAGTCTCGAACATACCTGGCTGGTGTTTCGCAAACACTACCGTCAAACCGAAAAATCCCTGCACAACGTGAAAGTGTCTCTCGACAAGGCGATGGAACTGAGCCGTGATACCGGCCTGCTGGCCGCCAATGCCATGATGGCGTCCGCTTCGTGTGGCGAGATCGGGCGCGGCTTCGTCACGGTGTCCCAGGATCTCATCGACATCAGCGAACGTTCCGGGGATGATTTACTCCAGCTGCGGCAACTGGTGAGCAGCCTGGCCAGCGAACTGGAACGCCTGGGCACGCTGGTGGAACATCCGCTGGAGTTCTGGGTTGTGTCCAGTGCCGGCCTGCCCGTGCGTGAGCTGATCAATCTTCGCTCCGGCATCGCCATCAGCCAGCATGAACTGCGCGCGCTGGCCGAGCGCTATCGCCGTTCACCCCGCCAGGATGTGCGCTGGCTGCAACTGGGCGACGCCATCAAGCGCCTGCTCAACGAACTGATTAACACACTGTTTCAGCTTGAGTTGCACCTTGATGATGTGTTATCTGATATGCGCCTGCTGAAACTGGCCGAAGGCCCCGGTTCCTGGCAACAAATTGTTGAAATAAAAGACAGATTGCATGCGGCTCGCGAGCCAGGAGGGCTGCCACAAAAATTTATCTCTTAATTTGCCTTGGCAAGACGTTTTTGGTCTATGCTCTTAATTATTGACGGTTTTTAAAGACCCCCACGGGTATTTATTTTTCAAAGATAACCTGCTTCTTCTTGAGGTGTAGATAATGGCGATTTGGTCTACTGAAGCATCCTCGGGTGAACTGACGATCAAGATTCAGGGTCGTTTCGATTTCAGTGCTCATCAGGAATTTCGGGACGCTTACGAAAAGGTATCGGAAGAACCCAAAGGCTATATAGTGGACATGAAGGAAACCACCTACTTGGACAGTTCCGCGCTGGGCATGCTGTTGCTGCTGCGGGATCATGCCGGTGGTGACAACTCCCACATCGAGATTGTCAACTGCAATCCGGACGTGAAGAAAATCCTCACGATTTCGAATTTCGAGCAGTTGTTCACTATCCGCTGAACCGCTTTCTCTGCATTCGCTTTCCGGCGGGTGCAGAGAGCCCCCACCCATGGATACCGCCCCGCTGACTGTTGCATCCTCCGAGGAACCGCAGGAAGTCCTGCGCATCCTGATTGCCGACGACAATGATTCCGACCGACTGATCCTGCAAACCATCGTCCGCAAGGAAGGTCATACCGTCTATACCGCCCGTGACGGCCAGGAAGCCATCGACATTTTCCGCGAGCAATCCCCCGACATCGTGCTGCTGGACGCCCTCATGCCCAATGTCGACGGCTTTGAGGCGGCGCGCACCATCAAGGCACTGGCGGGTGACGATCTGGTTCCAATCATTTTCCTGACGTCGCTGCGTGATGCTACCTCGCTGGCAGACTGTCTGGCGGCCGGGGGACTGGATTTTCTGAGCAAGCCCTACAACCGCATCATCCTGCAGGCCAAGATCAAGGCCTTTGCCAGCATGCGTCGTCTGCATGAAACCGTGCAGCGCCAGCGCGACGAGATTTCCCTGCACAATGACCGCCTGATCCACGAGCAGGAAGTGGCCAAGCAGGTGTTCGACAACATCGCGCACCCCGGCTGCATCGACGCCCCCAACATCAAGTACCTGCTGTCACCCATGGCCGTGTTCAACGGCGATCTGGTATTGGCCTCGCGCAAGCCCTCGGGCGGCATGTACGTGTTCCTGGGGGATTTCACCGGCCACGGTCTGCCGGCAGCGATTGGTGCCATGCCGGTGTCGGAAATCTTTTACGGGATGGCGCAGAAGGGGTTCTCGCTGCAGGACATCCTGCGCGAGATCAATAAAAAGCTGAAGCGCATCCTGCCGGTGGGCGTGTTCTGCTGCGCCTGCATGTACGACCTCAGCTTCCGCAAGCGCTCCGCTGAAGTCTGGGTGGGAGGCCTGCCCGACATCCTGGTCTACCGCAAGCAAACCCGCGTCATCGAGAACCTGCCGTCCCGTCACCTGCCGCTGGGTGTGGTGGACAATGACCGCTTCAAGACCGAGACCTCCGTCATTCCCCTGGATTTCGGCGACAAGATCTTTCTTTGGTCCGACGGCATCATCGAAGCCACCAATGACCAGGGTGAAATGTTCGGTGAAGACCGGGTGCGCGATGTCATCGCCTCCACGCCGGATGCCGAGGCCATCTTTTCTGCCATCGAGGCCGCCGTGGAAAAGCATGCGGGCCGGGGCGAGCAGGACGACGACTACACCATGGTGGAAGTCACCATGGTCAATGAAGAGGACATGGGCGAATATTTTGCCGACCGTGGCAAATCCTTCCTCGCTGGCGGCCCGAAGGACTGGAGCATGACCTATGAGCTGCGGCCGCAGACCCTGCGCGAATTCAACCCGCTGCCACTGATCACCCACCTGCTGATGGAAGTGCCGGGCCTGCGCCCCCACAGCGGCAAGATCTACACGATTCTGTCGGAGCTGTATTCCAATGCCCTGGAGCACGGCGTGCTCGGTCTGCAATCGGATCTGAAGGCCTCTGCCGACGGTTTTGCCCGTTATTATCTGGAGCGCACCAAAAAGCTGTCGGATCTGTATGAAGGTTCGGTAAAATTCCATATCGATCACCACCCGGTCAAGGACGGAGGTGTGCTCACCATCGTGGTGGAGGACACCGGACCCGGTTTTGATTTCAAGGCACGGGAGCAGGCCAGCCACAGGACAGAAGGCTATAGCGGGCGGGGTATACCCCTGATCCGCACCATGTGCCGCTCTGTGCGCTATCTGGAGCCCGGCAACAAGGTGGAAGTGGTGTTTGACTGGCATGTTGACGTTTAAACGATAAGGATCAAGGTATGAGTACGAATCCCGAACGGCATGTGGATGTCAGTGCGCTGCAGGACCTGAAAGAGATCATGGAAAGCGAATTCGAAACGCTGATCGACACGTTCATTGCGGATTCCACCAGCAAGCTCGAGGAACTGGCGCTGGCGATTGCTGCAAGCGATGCCGATGCCCTGCGCAAGGTCGCGCACAGCCTCAAGGGATCCTCCAGCAATATTTGCGCGGGCGAGTTGTCGGAGCTGGCGCGTCAACTGGAATTCATGGGCAAGGAAGGTACCACCAGTGGTGCGGCGGCGATCCTGCAACAGCTGCGGGGTGAATTCACCACAGTCGCTGCCATTCTGCAGAGAAACATCTGATCCTGGACCAGAAATGAAAAGGCCGCTCGTGGAGGGAGCGGCCGGGTGGGCTGTCGGTGTTTTTGCAAGGTTCGGACGCCGGGTGGTGTCCTGATGATGTTGTCTAGCTCTCGCTGTTGTGATTGATGGGTTCTGACTGCACCGATAGCCGGCGGGGCCCGGCCACTCTCAAACCTGTTCACACGAATTCGCGGTAATCCTTGTCTTCTCCTTCGAAGGTCGCTTCCAGATGGCGCGAATGCATCAGGTTGCGGACACGGTTTTCCTGTTGTGGCGAATACGCATCCAGCATCAGCAGGGTGTCGCCCTGTTCCAGCGCATCGTGGAAGCGGGCGATATGATGGTTCTCGTGCGAGATGCCGACGATTCCGCCCGTCCAGGCGCCGAAGAAGGTGAAAATGCAGCATACGAAGATGAAT
>JBMOPR010000538.1:0-1589 GCA_049323075.1 Pseudomonadota bacterium | reverse complement strand
TTCTTCCTCGTTGGGGATGAATTCCAGCTCGCGATCCAGTTTGCCGGATGCCACCAGCGCATGGATGTAGCGCCGGTATTCGCCCATGCGATACACGGATTCGCTGCGGGCAATGCTGATGGCCTGAGTCTGGCGATAATTGTTTTCCAGCACCAGCTGCGCCACTTCGTCGGTCATTTCCACCAGCAGCTGGTTGCGCTGCTTCAGTGTGAGATCCCCATTCTGCACGATGTCGTTGAGCAGGATCTTGATATTCACTTCATGGTCGGAACAGTCCACACCGCCGGAATTGTCGATGAAATCCGTATTCGACAAACCACCATGCAGTGCATATTCGATGCGACCCAGTTGCGTCATGCCCAGATTGCCACCTTCGCCGATCACCTTCGCCCGCATTTCACAGCCGTTCACGCGCACCGCATCGTTGGCCTTGTCACCCACATCACTGTGCTGCTCCCGGCTGGATTTGACGTAGGTGCCAATGCCCCCGTTCCAGATCAGGTCCACCGGTGCCTTCAACAGTGCGCTGATCAGTTCGGTGGGTGTGAGCGCATCCACGCGAATATCGAAGCGCTCCTTCATCTGCGGCGTGACCCGGATCGATTTGGCAGACCGCAGGAAAATACCGCCGCCGGCGGACAACAGTTCCTGGTTGTAATCGCCCCAGCTGGAACGCGGCAGGTTGAACAGGCGCTCGCGCTCGACAAAGCTCTTTTCAGGATCGGGATTGGGATCGATGAAAATATGCTGGTGATTAAATGCAGCCACCAGTTTCAGTACGCGCGACCGCAGCAGGCCGTTGCCGAATACATCTCCGGCCATGTCGCCGATACCCAGCACGGTAATGGACTGGGTCTGCACATCAATGCCCAGTTCGCGAAAGTGCCGCTGCACCGACACCCAGCCACCTTTTGCGGTGATGCCCATCTTCTTGTGGTCATAACCCACCGATCCGCCGGACGCGAACGCGTCGCCCAGCCAGAATTTGTATTCTGCCGACAGGGCGTTGGCAATGTCGGAAAAGCTCGCGGTGCCCTTGTCCGCCGCCACCACGAGATAGGGATCATCGTCATCCTTGCGCACCACATCGCGGGGTGGTTGCACCTTGCCGTCCACCAGGTTGTCGGTGATGTCCAGCAGGCCACGCACGAACGTCTGGTATGACGCTACCACTTCCGCCATCACCTGATCACGATTGCCGCTCTTGGGCAGGCACTTGGGAAAGAAACCACCCTTGGCGCCCACCGGCACGATCACTGCGTTTTTTACCTGTTGCGCCTTTACCAGCCCCATGACTTCGGTGCGGAAATCCTCACGCCGGTCCGACCAGCGCAGGCCACCCCGCGCCACCTTGCCGCCGCGCAGATGCACCCCTTCCACCCGGGGGGAGTAGACAAAAATCTCAAACATCGGCAGCGGCTTGGGCAGGTCCGGAATATCGCGCGGAGAAATCTTCAGCGAGATATAGGATTTGAATTCGCCCTCGGCATTTTTCTGGTAGAAGTTCGTGCGCAGCGTGCCGGTGATCATGTCCAGGTAACGCCGCAGGATGCGATCCTCGTCCAGGCTGTTCACCTGTTCCAGACATT
>JBMOPR010000537.1:0-1591 GCA_049323075.1 Pseudomonadota bacterium | reverse complement strand
TGAACCCCCTATTCACGCTAATCCTGCACATCGGGCGTCGCTTGCCGCGTCTGGTGGGTGTGCTTGCCGGTGCCTGTCTGCTGCTCGCAAACTCGTTTGCGGTCAATGGGATGGACGCGGTGAACATCGATCCCGGCTTCACCCGGCAGGGGATCGACCGGCCGCTCCAGTACACCTTCGACACTACGGGCCGCCGCACGCTGGCGGAGATCCAGAACAAGTCCCAGCTGTGGCATCCCATGGACCGGGAGGACCTGTCGTTCGGCTTCAACCCCACGCCCCTTTGGCTACGCTTCGATGTGACCAATACGGCTGACATTACCCGCCAGCTGCTGCTGGAAATCAGCTACCCGGTACTGGACCAGGTGGACGTTCATGTACTGCAGCCGGGAAGGCCTGTCCGGTCCGTGGCCATGGGCGACGCGTTACCCTTTGCCGCGCGCCCGCTGCAACACCACCACTTTCTGGCGCCATTGACACTGGAACCCGACAGCACCGTCACCCTGTACCTGCGGGTGCAGACGGAAGGCTCACTGCAGGTGCCCATCACACTGTGGGACCAGACGACGTTCTTGCAGCAGCAATACCACTTCACCACCTGGCAGGGACTGTTTTTCGGCATCCTGCTGATCGTGGCCGTGTACAACCTGTTCGTGTTTGTCAGCCTGCGCGATGCCGTCTACCTGTGGTACGCGTTGTTCGCGGTTTTCCTGGGCATTACGGTGGGAAGCCTGAATGGCATGGCGTTCCTGTACCTGTGGCCCGGCCTGCCGCAGCTGAACCAGATCGCCGTGCCTCTGGCGATCGCCTTGATGGGCCTGTTCCGCAACGCCTTCACCATGAACCTGCTGCAGTTGCGCGACAACTTCACGCGCATTTACCGCCTGTATGTCGGCATCGTAATCGGCTATGGCCTGCTCATTCTGTTCGTACTGCTGGCGCCCTATCACCGCGCCATCACGGTTACCGCGGCCATGGCACTGATTACCAGTGTCATCGGCATGGTGTCGGGGTTGTATCTGGCGCTGCAGGGCCAGCGCACCGCCCAGATCTTTACCTGCTCCTGGGCCGGCCTGCTGGCAGGAGTGGTGCTGGTGGTGCTGAACAAGTCTGGCATCATCGCGTCCGGCTGGTGGGTGGCAAACTCGCTGCAGCTGGGTTCGATCCTGCAAATCCTGCTGCTGTCGTTTGCCCTTTCCAACCGCTTCCGGGAAGAACGGGAAGCGCGGGAAACAGCCCAACAACGGGCGCTGCTGAACGAACAGCGCTATCTGGAACTGGAATACAGCACCCGGATGGACGAACTGGACGCGCGCCAGAAAGTGCTGAAGGCAGAAGCGGACAGCCGCGCCAAAAGCGAATTTCTTGCCACCATGAGCCACGAAATCCGCACCCCCATGAACGGCGTGCTGGGCATGACCGAACTGCTGCAGGACACCGACCTGCAGGAACAGCAGCGGCAATATCTGGATGTGATCGCCAGTTCCGGCAAGGCACTGCTCAACATCATCAATGACATTCTGGATTATTCGAAAATCGCCGCCGGCAAAATGGAACTGGAGCAGATCGATTTCGACCTGGACAAACTCTG
>JBMOPR010000536.1:0-1591 GCA_049323075.1 Pseudomonadota bacterium | reverse complement strand
CCGCCGGCACGGCGCCGCTGACCGGATCATTCTGGCTGGTGGTAAAGGTGATCAGGGCGCCACTGGCCGGCAGGTTGGTGTCGCCACCCCCAATCACCGCGCTGCGCACGTGCAGCGCATACTGGGTGCCCTGCAGCAGCTGGTCGGTCTCGAACTCCACCACCTTGCCATTCACCGTGGGGCTGATTGCCACCAGGCTGTTGCCCGGGCCCACCAGGCAGAAGTTGCCGCTGACCGTGCCGCCGCCATCCACGCTGCAGCTGGCATCCACCGCGCTTTGGCTGGCATTGCGACTGAACCCGACGTAGAACCGGGTGCCGGTGGGCACATCGGTCTGGCCGGAAAAGGGATAGGTAAAGACCACACCGTCGGACAAGGCGGGTGGCTGATAGGGATCGCCGGAGCCGCCCCCGTCACAGCCCGCCAGGGCAGCCAGCAGAATCAAGGCAACCTGCCGTATTGCCGGGCCACCGGGAACAGAACTGAATTTCATGCAAACCTCGTGATAACCGTCGCGTCGTCAACCCTGACCCCGTCACCACTCCCGGCGCTTTTCCCTCCATTTCCTGCCCTAAATATGGTTCACAGATCGAAGACTGACCAGTCACATTTGAGCGAATATCCCCGTTCCGGGGGCCGCACACCCTTGAACCGCCGCCGGATTCGGGGGAAACTGGCGCCCCTGTAGCCAAAACAAGAACAACAAGAGGGGTTTGCATGAAACACAGGTTATTGACCGCGCTGATAGTGGGTACCGGGTTGCTGCTGTCGGCCTGCACCAACACCATCAAATACGACACCAAGCCGCTCAAGCCCGTGGTGAAGACCAACGTCAACATGCCGGAATTCCAGAAGGCCACCCAGTCCATGGTCAGCGCCATGCTGCAGGCACCCCGGGTGCTCGAGATCACTGGCAACCAGCGTCCCAGGCTGGCCGTGTTCGGACTGGTGGATTTCACCGGTGAGGACATCGACATTACGGCCCTGAACAACGGCATGTTTGCCCAGATCGGCCAGGCGGCCAAATTCAGCTTCGCCGACCCAGCCGCCCTGACCAAGGCCGACCAGGCCCAGTCCCCCAACCGTTACGACCTGCTGGAAGACCCTGCCGCCTCGAAGGCCCTTAGCCAGTCTGTGGGTGCTGACTTCCTGCTGATCGGTGAAATCAGCAACGTGATTCGCTCGCAACCGCAGCAGAAGGAAGTCTGGTACCGGCTGTCACTGAAGCTGGTGGACGAGCGCAGCGGCCAGTTCCTGTGGCAGGAACGGCGCGAGTTTCTGAAGAGCCAGAAGAAAGTCATCTACGGCATCTGATACCCGTTTTCAGACGTTGACATACGCCTCTCAGATCGACAGCGGCGGGGTCCACTCCGCCGCCTGGTCCCCGCCAGTGACGCACGCCGCAGTTTGAACGCTCCAGCCTTCCACCGTCGCTCTGTTCCCTTCACAATTGGGCAATTCACGATCAGCTGATAGTGGAACAACCGCCACCGGCGCGGGCCACTCGGACGAGCGCTCCGGCAGCGGGGCCAGCACCCGCAATCCGAACACCAGCAGCGCACAGCCAGCCGCCAGTTGCAGCAGGGTCAGG
>JBMOPR010000535.1:0-1602 GCA_049323075.1 Pseudomonadota bacterium | reverse complement strand
ACATATAAAAAGCCGGGGTCGCGATATAAACCAAAAAGGCCCGACGTTTCCGTCAGGCCTTTTTAATGTTTTGGAGCGGGAAACGAGACTCGAACTCGCGACCCCGACCTTGGCAAGGTCGTGCTCTACCAACTGAGCTATTCCCGCTTGGTGTGGGCGCGAATTCTAAGGGGCACCCAACCGTCCGTCAACACCTTTTTTCAATCTCAGGCGGCCTGCGCCTGTAATCCATGAAACCGGTTAATCACTTCCGAATCAGTGATATAGCCGTGTTCGATGAACCACACCAGCGCATCATGAATGGTTTCCTCAATCGGCCGCACCTGCAGGCCCAGTTCATGCCGCGCCTTGCTGGCATCCGCCACCAGACCCTTGCGGGCAATCACCAGTTCCGCCTCGGTGGTGAACGGCGCCTTGCCTGTCACATGCTCCGCCAGCCACACGCCCAGTTTGGCCATCGGCCGCAGCCATTCCGGCTCGACCATCACCACGCGGCGATGGATACCCGCAATCCGCTGCAACCGGCGCACGATGTCCGGGTGGGTGTAATTCTCGCCGCCCAGAATATAGCTCTCGCCGGTACGGCCCTTTTCCAGCGCCAGCAGATGGCCCTGGGCACAATCGCGCACGTCGATGTAGTTGCTGTCGGTATTCACGCCCAGCAGCACTGGCATGTTGAACGCCTCCACCAGCATGCGACCCGTCGGGGTCGGGCCCACATCACCGGGGCCCAGCGGACAGGTCGGGCACACAATCACCACATCCAGGCCCTTGCGTGCCCAGACTTCCGCCAACTTGTGGGATTCGTACTTGGTGCGGGAATAATAGCTTTCCGGCAGATTGAACGGTGACTTCTCGGTGCAGGCCGTATCCAGTCCCTGCCCGGCAAAGCAGGCGAAGGAACTGGTGTACACCACCCGCTTCACACCCTGCTGATGACAGGTGCGGAACAGGTTGTTGGCGGCGTCCACGTTCACCCGCTGCATCAGCGACATGTCCGGCAGCCACAGCGCATACACGGCGGCCAGATGGAACACCACATCGCACCCCTCCACCGCCGCGCTTACATCTGCAGGGTTCGTCAGGTCGCCGGGGAACAGCTCCACGTTCAGCCCCGTCAGGTTGAGCAGGTTTTCCTTGGGCAGATGCAGCACCCGCACCGGCGCGTCGTAATGTGCCAGCAGTGCTCGCACTACATGGGAACCAATAAAACCGGCACCGCCGGTGACCAGGAATTTTTTCACTTGCATGATTCAGGCTCCAGACGGCCCGGCCAGGCGCAACGCCGGCGACCGCAACCGGTTTTCTTCCACAAGGCCCATCTGCTTGCGCATGAACTGGGCGATCTCTTTCAACGACCAGGTGCCCTGCGGCACCAGTCCCGCGAACATCTGGAACACATGAGGCGCATCGCGCCAGATCCGCAGCGTCACATCCACGCCCTGCTCGCGAGCCTTGTCCGCAAACCGGGTGGAGTCGTGCAGCAGCACTTCCTGGTCGCCGACATGAATCAGCAACGGCGGCAGGCCATGCAATTGAGCATAGAGGGGGGAAACCCGGGCGTCATCCAGCGGCATGCCGTTGGCGAAGTGACGCGCGGCC
>JBMOPR010000534.1:0-1608 GCA_049323075.1 Pseudomonadota bacterium | reverse complement strand
GCGGTCAGGTCATCGCGGTTGACATAGCCAAGGCCAACGCCCGCACCGGTGATGCAGATTTCCCCCACCACGCCATGAGGTACCGGCCGCAACGCATCATTGAGAATATGCAGCGCGGTATTGCAGATCGGACGGCCAATCGGCACGCCGGCAGCAGTCGGACTGATGTCGTCGATCACATGCCAGGACACGACGTCGGTACATTCCGTCGGGCCATAGCTGTTCACTATCTGCGCCTTGCAGGTCGGATGCTGCAACCAGTTGTACAGCGCATTCATGCGAATGGGCTCGCCGCCCAGATACACCCAGCGAAGGGATTGCAGCTGCCTGGCTCGCGCTTCATCCAGGTGTTCCACCAGTGCGTAGAACGCGCTGGGTGCACAGTTGATATGAGTGGCCTGAGTCCGCGCAATATCGGCCGCCACCACTTCGGCGTCGTATTCATCCATCGCCGGAATGACGACGGCGCCGCCACACAGCAACGGGCCAAACAGGTTTTTCTGCGTCAGGTCGAAACCGAAAGCGCTGACCAGAATGGTGCGATCTGCCGGACCGAATTGACAGGCTTGCGTGTACCACTGCTGCAGATTCACTTCACCGGCGTGATGCAGCGCGGCGCCTTTCGGATTGCCGGTGGAACCCGAGGTATAAATGATGTAAATGCCATCGTCGCCACTGGGCTTGTCGTCCAGATTGGCGGCGTCAAACTGCGCCAGTTCATCGGCCATCGCATCCAGCAGCAACGCCGTGCCGGCATAATCCGGCAACCGTTTGGCGATACATTTTTCTGTCAGCAGCAGACGCGCGCCGGAATCGCGCAGGATGTACTGGATGCGCTCCTGCGGATAGGAGGCTTCAATGGGAATATAGGTGCCACCGGCCTTGAGCACGGCCCACACAGCCACCAGCAGATCGGTGGAACGCCCATGACAGATGCCCACCCGCTCGCCACGTTGCAGATTATTCGCGCGCAGCAACCGCGCCAGACGATTGGCCTGACGATTGAGTTCGTCGTATGTCAGTGCTGTGTCGCGATACAACGCGGCGACATTACTGCCAAATCGACTCACCGCCTCTTCAAACCAGTGCACCAGCGTGGCAGGCGCCTGCACCTGCGATGCCGTGTCATTCCATACCGCTTCGGCGTCCCGCTCCAGCGGCAGGCAATATTCGAGTTCACCGAATTTCAGATCACCCGTCGCCGCGAACTGCTCCACCAGCGCCACCATGCGATCGATGAAATCCAGCGGTACAAAGACGCTGCCGTCAAACCAGAGCTCAACCGCGCCATCGTCACCATAGTCCTTCACGAAAATCTGGACGGTGTTGTCAACGTGGGACGAGAACGTATAAGGGAACGAACGGTAACCGCACACCTCAACATCGCGCAGAAAATTGAAATAGTTGAACTGGAACGCAATGCGACCAGCCGGCATGAAGCGGTTCTGTGCCGACAGCGAAATCTGCTGATAGTCGCGGATAGCACGGCGGTAGTCCCGCTGGTGCGCGAAGAAATCCTTCGCGGACTTGTCATCTGCCAGCGTCTGCAGGTCGATAATGTAGGGAATCTGCTGGTAGAAAACGCCGATATCACTTTCCTGACCCGCC
>JBMOPR010000533.1:0-14335 GCA_049323075.1 Pseudomonadota bacterium | reverse complement strand
GGTATGAGCCTTCCACCAGCACTTTCACCGTGCCATCAGGCAGCTTCAGCAATTGCAGGATGGTGGCCACAGTTCCGACGGAATACAAATCCTTCGGCTGCGGATCATCATCCGAAGCATTCACCTGTGCCACGAGCACGATCTGCTTGTCGTTGTCCATGGCTTCTTCCAGCGCACGGATCGACTTGTCCCGGCCCACGAACAGCGGAATCACCATGTGGGGATAGACCACCACATCGCGCAACGCCAACAGGGGGTACTCTTTTTTCCCTTTGTGAATTGTGTGTTCCGGTTCCTGCATAATCGCGACCCTCTACCGGCTGATATAAGATTCTTGATTCCAAGATGGGGGCGAAACCCGGTATTGCAACCTGTCTGTCATCAATACTGACGACTTTCCGCCGAATAAAAAAGGGCCTTGCGGCCCTTTTCAATCAGGAAGGACGTCAATCGTCCGGAACCGCTTTGGCCTGCTCGTTGTTTTCGTAGATCATCAGGGGTTCCGATTCACCCTTGATGACCGCACCGTCGATCACTACCTTGACCACGTTGCGGATGGACGGTACCGAATACATGGTTTCCAGCAACACCGATTCCAGAATGGATCTCAGACCACGGGCACCGGTCTTGCGCTCCATTGCCTTCTTGGCCACAGCCACCAGCGCATCCTCGCGGAAGTCCAGATCAACACCGTCCATTTCGAACAGCTTCTGATACTGCTTGGTGAGGGAATTCTTGGGCTCTGTCAGGATCTGGACCAGTGCTTCCTCATCCAGTTCCGCCAGCGTTGCCACAATCGGCAAGCGTCCGACGAATTCCGGAATCAGACCGTACTTCACCAGATCTTCCGGTGCCACATCCTTCAATGTGTCACTGACGTTCTTGCTGTCTTCCTTGCTTTTCACGCTGGCCGAGAAACCGATCCCGCTCTTTTCGGAACGGTCACGAATCACTTTTTCCAGACCTGCAAAGGCGCCACCGCAGATAAACAGGATGTTGGACGTGTCCACTTGCAGAAATTCCTGCTGCGGATGCTTGCGTCCACCCTGCGGTGGAACCGAAGCTACCGTACCTTCGATCAGCTTCAGCAACGCCTGCTGCACGCCCTCGCCCGATACGTCCCGGGTAATGGACGGATTGTCAGATTTGCGGGAAATCTTGTCGATCTCATCGATGTAGACGATACCCATCTGGGCCTTTTCCACATCGTAATCACATTTCTGCAGCAATTTCTGGATAATGTTCTCAACGTCTTCACCGACATAGCCCGCTTCGGTGAGCGTCGTTGCATCGGCGATGGTGAAAGGCACATTCAACAAACGGGCCAGCGTTTCCGCCAGCAGCGTTTTACCGCTACCGGTAGGACCAATCAGCAGAATGTTGCTCTTGCCCAGTTCAACTTCAACATTGGAGCCTTTCGCACTTTTGGCCGCACCGGAACGCAGACGCTTGTAATGGTTGTACACCGCTACCGACAACACTTTCTTGGCGCGGTCCTGTCCAATTACGTAGTCGTCGAGAATATCCTTGATTTCGATGGGGGTCGGC
The DNA here is from genome assembly GCA_049323075.1 of Pseudomonadota bacterium. GTDB lineage: Bacteria > Pseudomonadota > Gammaproteobacteria > Pseudomonadales > Ketobacteraceae > Ch67. The sequence goes on along the minus strand of JBMOPR010000533.1, from coordinate 12,787 downwards.
AGCTTGTCGCTGTTCTTGTCGTTGCTGTCTTCCTGCACTTCTTCGCGAATGATGTCGTTGCAAAGATCGACACATTCGTCGCAGATGAATACAGAGGGACCGGCGATCAGTTTGCGCACTTCATGCTGGCTTTTCCCGCAAAATGAGCAATAAAGCAGCTTGCCGCTGTCTTCGCCTTTTCCGTCACGATCGTCAGTCATTTATTTACCTCTTCTAGCCTGCATCGGGCTCTTAGAAAGATGCAGCGAAAACCCCGTTTTTGCAAGTACGAGATTCCCGATCAGTTGACACCGGATCTAGCTATGTCTTTTATGTGATTGTTTTTTAAGCTTATCTTTTTTCGAGTACTTCGTCCACCAACCCGTATTTCTTGGCGTCGTAGGCGCTCATGAAATTGTCGCGGTCGGTGTCGCGGTCAATGGTGTCATAAGGCTGGCCGGTGTGGTGAGCCAGGATCTCGTTGAGGCGCCGTTTCATCTGGATGATTTCGCGGGCATGGATCTCGATATCAGACGCCTGACCCTGGAAGCCGCCCAGCGGCTGGTGAATCATGACGCGGGAGTTCGGCAGGCAGAAGCGCTTGCCCTGGGCGCCGGCGGTCAGCAGCAGGGAACCCATGGAACAGGCCTGACCCACGCACATGGTGGATACGTCGGGCTTGATGAATTGCATGGTGTCATAAATCGCCATACCCGCAGTTACGGACCCGCCCGGAGAATTGATATAGAGGTGGATATCCTTGTCCGGGTTTTCCGATTCCAGGAACAGCAACTGCGCCACGATCAGGTTGGCCATGTAGTCTTCCACCTGACCCACCATGAAAATCACCCGCTCTTTCAACAGGCGGGAATAAATGTCAAACGAACGCTCGCCACGGGCAGTCTGCTCGATAACCATGGGAACCAAACCGGTGTTCAGGATGGGGTTGCGTTCGGCGAGCTCATTCAGAAGATGGGACATGGGGATGACTTCCTTTAGTTGATTAATTGAGCAGACAAGAATCGTTCGCAATTCACCCTGAGGATATGCGGTCTTTTCAAGCGCTTTCAAGACCTTGTCGCGTTTATTTTTACTATAGCCCCGATCGGGTCAGCCATCCCAGTGAAGCACAAAAAAAAACGCGACCTCAAGGGTCGCGTTCTCGTTGATACAGGATTGCCCCGTATCAATCGTCCGCCTGATCCTGATTGGCGGGACGTACTGCGTCCTCGTAGCTCATGGTCTCGTCGACGAGCTGGGCCTGCTCCAGGATGACATCCACCACCTGGTCTTCCAGCACCATCGCTTCAACCTGCTGCAGCACCTGTTCGTTTTCATAGTACCAGCTGACCACTTGCGCCGGATTTTCGTAAGGCTGTGCCATTTCTTCGATAGCAGCGCGCACGCGGGTGGCATCTGCCTTGATCTGGCGTTCCTTGATCAGTTCACCCAGCAACAGGGCCAGCTTGACAGCGCGGGTGGCCTGCTGTTCGAACAACTCGGCGGGCAGAGTGCGGAAATCAAAATTGGCGCCGCCACCAAACTGCTGCACCATCTGGCGACGCTGGCGGTCGATCTCGGAATCAATCAGGGCTTTCGGCGCGTCAATGCTGTTCTGTTCCAGCACGCCGTCCATTACCTGCTTTTTCACCCGGTTTTTTACCGCGTTCTTCAGCTCACGCTCCATATTCTGGCGGATTTCGGCACGGAAATTTTCCATGCTGGATTCCTTGGGCGAGAAAAGCTTGATGAACTCTTCATTTACTTCGGGCAACTGTTTTTCCTGAACCGCTTTGACGGTGACAGCAAACTGAACCGCCTGGCCTTTCAATTCTTCTGAGTGATAGTCCGCCGGGAAAGTCAGCGCCAGAACGCGCTCTTCGCCCTTGGTGGCTCCCAGCAGGCCATCTTCAAAACCTGGAATCATGGAGCCGGAGCCCAGTACCAGCTTGGAGTTTTCAGCGCTGCCGCCCTGGAAGGCTTCTCCATCCTTGGTGCCAACGAAATCGATGATGAGCTGATCGCCGTTCTGCGCCGGACGTTCAACGTCAGCAAAGGTGGCACGCTGCTCACGCAGACGCTGGATCATGGTGTCAATATCGGCCTCTGTAATGTCGGCAACAGGACGGGACACGCTGATGCTGGACAAGCCCTGCACCGAGACCTGCGGATAGACTTCAAAGGTGGCGACGAATTCAAAATCCTCGCCCGGCTGATCCTTGGTGCGCTCGATGCTGGGATAACCCGCAGGATTGAGTGCCTGCTGGTTCATGGCTTCATAGAAGGAGTTGCTGACGATTTCACCAATCACTTCTTCGCGAATGGCTTTGCCATAGCGGCGACGCACTTCACGCACGGGAACCTTGCCAGGACGGAAGCCGTCGATGCGAACGCGCTTGGCGGTTTCGACGATTTTGGTTTCAACGGCGTTATCAATCTTGTCGGCAGGAACGCCGACGGTCATGCGGCGGCCGAGTCCGGAGGTGGTTTCCACGGAAACTTGCATATCAACCTCGAATGCTGTTTGTAGTTGCGTAAATGATGCGTGAGTTGTAATCAATGAGCCGATTCCGCAAAACAGAAACCGGTAATATCCTTTGGACATTACCGGTTTTGTAGTCTGGCCTGGCTTGTCGGCTATCCAACTATCTACTATCCAAAGAAAGTGGGGTGGACGATGGGGCTCGAACCCACGACAACCGGAATCACAATCCGGGGCTCTACCAACTGAGCTACGCCCACCACTGTTCTTGCATTGAGACCAGATGCCTTGCCAGAAGCCCTAATTCATTACCAGGGGACTGGCGCGCCCGGCAGGACTCGAACCTGCGACCCTCGGCTTAGAAGGCCGATGCTCTGTCCAGTTGAGCTACGGGCGCTTGACTCGAGCGATGCCGCCAAGCATCTGATTTCATTTAAACTTTATATCAAAGAACTGTTTCAATCTGGTCGGGGTAGAGGGATTTGAACCCCCGACATCCTGCTCCCAAAGCAGGCGCGCTACCAGACTGCGCTATACCCCGTGTCGATACCGTTCCAGTAGCGAGGGCAGCATAATATACATAGCTGATTTACTCGTCAAACATTTTCATAAATATCAACAAGATCAGCACATTGCACCGATTTCTTTGCCACATCGGGCCATTAGTGAGAAAATGGCCGCCCTTTTCCAGCCTCCGCCCAACGGACGACGCTACTCCCTCTATATTATGACAACCAAGATCATCGACGGCACCCGCATTGCAAACCAGCTCAAGGACCAGGTAAAACTGCGCGTTCAGCACCGCAGGGAACAGGGTTTGCGGGCACCGGGACTGGCCGTCATTCTGGTGGGGGGCGATCCGGCGTCGAAGGTGTATGTGAATAAAAAACGGCAGTCGTGTGAGGAAGTGGGATTTGTTTCACGCGCTTACGACCTGCCAGAATCCAGCAGCCAGGCGGATCTGCTTGCCCTGATCCATGAGCTGAATGCTGACAAAAGCATCGATGGCATCCTGGTTCAACTGCCATTGCCCAAGCATATCGACGACAAGGCCGTCATCAACGCCATTCTGCCGGACAAGGATGTGGATGGCTTCCATCCTTACAATATGGGACGTCTGGCGCAACGCATTCCCCTGCTGCGGCCCTGCACGCCCAAAGGCATCATGACCCTGATCGAGTCCACCGGCGTTGAACTGCTGGGTCTGGAAGCGGTGGTAGTGGGTGCATCCAACATTGTCGGTCGCCCCATGTCATTGGAGCTCTTGCTGGCCGGCTGCACTGTCACGACCTGCCATCGCTTCACCCGCAATCTCCAGGAGCACGTGGGTCGGGCGGATCTGGTGGTGGTTGCCGTAGGCAAAGCGGAATTTCTGCCGGGTGAATGGGTCAAACCTGGCGCTATCGTCATTGACGTGGGCATCAATCGTTGCAGCGATGGCAAATTGCGCGGCGATGTGGCCTATACCGCAGCGGCGGAGCGGGCCGGCTGGATCACGCCGGTGCCCGGCGGCGTTGGCCCGATGACAGTCGCCACTTTGCTCGAAAATACGCTGATTGCAGCGGAAGAACTTCACTCACGCTAAAACGAAGGAACTATATGATGGAAGCTATTCTTGTCATTCTTCACACCAACATGGGCGATATCAAACTTGAACTGAACAAGGAGAAAGCCCCCGTCACCGTCGAAAACTTCGTCCAGTACGTGAATGAAGGCCATTATAACGGCACCATTTTCCACCGTGTGATCGGCAACTTCATGATTCAGGGTGGCGGTTTCGACAAGGACATGCAGCAGAAGCCCACCCGTGCTTCCATCAAAAACGAAGCCAACAATGGACTGAAAAATGAAGTGGGCACCATCGCCATGGCACGGACGCAAGACCCCCACTCCGCCAGCGCGCAATTCTTCATTAACGTCACCAATAACAGCTTCCTGAATTTCTCTGCCGAAAACCGTCAGGGTTGGGGCTACGCTGTGTTCGGCAAAGTGGTCGAAGGCATGGACGTGGTGAACAACATCAAGGGCGTGAAAACCGCTACCCAGGGTTTCCACGAGAACGTGCCCGTGACACCCGTGATCATCGAAAAGGCTGAAGTGGTCAGCGCCGCCAAGCAACTGTAAAGATGGCCATGACCAACCTGTTCGTTTCAGACCTGCATCTGGAAGACCAGCGCCCGGATATCCTCCGGGCGTTTTTCCGTTTGCTGGATGAACAGAAAAAAGATCTGCAGCGGATTTATCTGCTGGGTGACATTTTCGAGGTCTGGCTGGGGGACGATACGCCATCGTCCTGTGCCGATGCACTGGCGGAGAAATTATCGGGCCTGGCGCGGGAAGGTATTGAGATTTTCCTGCTGCACGGCAACCGGGATTTTCTGATTGGATCTGCTTATGCCGCCCGTTGCGGCGCGACGCTGCTGAATGAACCGGTGTTGCTGAACGTAGCCGGCCGCCCCACTGCCCTGCTGCACGGCGATTCGCTCTGCACGCTGGATACGGATTACATGGCGTTTCGAAAAATGGTGCGTGATCCACAGTGGATTGAGCAATTCCTGGCGAAACCGCTGAATGAACGCATCGCCATTGGTCGCTCGCTGCGGGAACAAAGCAGGCAGAGCGCGCAGCAGAAGCAGGAATACATCATGGATGTTACGCCGGACGAAGTGCTGGCAACCCTGCGTGATTTAAAAGTGGAGCTGCTGATTCACGGCCACACCCATCGCCCGGCGGTGCATGATCTGATGCTGGATGGAAAAGCGGTACAGCGTCTGGTGTTGGGGGACTGGCACACGCAAGGCTGGTATCTGCTGGCTGATGACAATAACATCCACCTGAAATCGTTTCCCTTTAGCGGCGACTAATTCCGGACTCCGCCTCTACGCCTGCGGCACTCCGCTGTGAAAGCGGAAATCCGTATCCGGCGTTTCGATCAATTCACTTTCCACTGCGCGGAAAAACGCGATCCGGTCTTCGATATCAACGGGTGAATATTCCCGCGCCAGCGCCAGATAGCCTTCGTAATGACGACTCTCGGATTTCAGCAGGAAAATATAGTACTTGCCGATGTCGGCTGTGGCCGGATTGGCTTGCAGCAACGGCGCCAGCGCATCAAAACGCTCGCAGGAACGGGCTTCGATGAAAGCGCCGACAATCAGCGTGTCCACCAGTTTGTCCGGCTCGGTGGGACGGATATGCTGGCGCAGGCCCTGGGCGTAACGTGACGGCGACAGGTGACCATACTGCACTCCATGACGCTCCATCATTTCCACCACCTGCTCGAAATGCAGCAGCTCCTCCCGGGCCAGTTGTGACATGCTGGACAGCAGATTGCGCTTGTCGACATAGCGGAACAGCAGGTTCAGCGCGGTGGACGCCGCCTTTTTTTCGCAGTGGGCATGATCGATCAGCAGGATGTCGAGATGTTCCGGCGCCCGCGCCAGCCAGGCCGTCGGAGTCGCGCAACCCAGAAACGCCTTTACCTCGTCCAGACCTGCCATACTTTTACCAACCGTTACGAAATCAGGGCTGCGAATTATACGGTTTTCATAGAGCGATGGCGATTTTTCCCCTATTCTTTCAGCCGAATCGACTGCCACGGGAACCTGAACGAGTGGATATCAAAGGCACCGTCATTGTGACGACGTTGAAGTTGCTGGGTTTGTTGCCGCTGCCCGTGGTAGGCAGGATCGGGCACGCCATTGGACGACTCGGCTGGTACTTTGCCAAGTCTGCCCGCCACGTCACCCTGACCAATCTGCAGATTGCCTTTCCCGACATGCCCGAGCAGGATCGCCTGCGGCTGGCACGGGAATCTCTCGCGGAAACATTCCAGACCGTCTGCGAATCCGGTGCCGCCTGGACCAAATCTGCAGCCGAAGTGACCCGCTATGTGACGTCACAGGAAGGAGAACACTTGATCCGCGCCGCTCTGGATGCAAAGCGCGGAGTGGTGCTGATCGTGCCACACCTGGGAAACTGGGAGATCGCCAACTATTCCGTGTCGTCGCGCTTTCCATTCATGGCCATGTATGCGCCGGTGCCCATTCCGAAACTCGATGCGCTGATTTTCAAGGCCCGCACCCATATGGACGGAGAATTTGTGCCGGCTGACAAATCCGGCGTGCAACGGCTGCATACCTTCCTGAGCAATGGCGGGCTGACCGGTGTCCTGCCGGACCAGCAGCCGAGCCCGAAAAGTGGGACCTTTGCCCCCTTCTTTGGCAAAACTGCCCTCACCCCGCTCCTGGTGTCGCGCCTGATCCAGAAGACCGGATCAGTGGCATTGGGCTACACCTGCCTGCGCAACCCGGACAACAAGACCTTTCGCCTGGTCTGCATCGAGGCCGATCCGGAGATCTATGACCCGGACCTGGAAAAGTCCGCCGCCGCCATGAACCGCACGATTGAGAAGCTGATTCTGCTGGCGCCCGAACAGTATCAGTGGGAATACAAACGCTACAACAAGCGTCCACCCGGCGAGCAGCGCCCTTACTGAACCCACTCGTCTGCCCGCTACTGGTGCACCCTGCCCCATCGAAGATCATTCGATTCAATCACTTGGACCAGACACTGCAGTACACGCACGCTCTGTGCTGCTGTTTTGCCGGTCATGATCTGATATAATCCCGCCGCCCAATTTTTCGGTTTTGCCGCTGATGGCCGTCTTCCTCGGGACGTCGTGACGGACGTGGGCGCGCATCAGCAGACCGCCATCACAAGATCCACTGTAGAGAGGTCACATCGTGCTCGAAGCCTATCGTAAACATGTTGCAGAACGCGCCGCTCAAGGCATCCCCCCCAAACCGCTGGACGAGAAGCAAACCGCCGATCTGGTGGAACTGCTGAAGAATCCCCCTGCCGGTGAAGAGAAATTCCTGGTTGACCTGATTACCTACCGTGTACCTGCCGGTGTGGATCAGGCTGCCTACGTGAAGGCCGGTTTCCTGGCTGCAGTCGCCAAAGGCGAAACCAAGTCGCCGCTGATCAGCCGCGAGAAGGCCACCGAACTGCTGGGCACCATGCTGGGCGGCTACAACGTCGACCCGCTGATCGATCTGCTGGATGACGCCACTGTGGGCAAGATCGCTGCGAAGGGCCTGTCCCATACCCTGCTGATTTTCGATTCCTTCCACGATGTAGTGGAAAAAGCCAAGTCCAACGCCAATGCCAAGGCAGTGCTGGAATCCTGGGCCAACGCCGAGTGGTTCACCAGCCAGCCGGAAGTGGCAAAGAAAATCACCGTTACCGTGTTCAAGGTGACGGGCGAAACCAACACCGACGACCTGTCCCCTGCCCAGGATGCCTGGAGCCGTCCGGACATCCCGCTGCATGCCAACGCCATGCTGAAAAACGCCCGTGAAGGCATAAACCCGGACAAGCCGGGCGAGATTGGACCGATCAAGCAGATCGAAGCGCTGAAAGCCAAAGGCCACACGGTTGCCTATGTGGGCGATGTGGTGGGCACCGGTTCTTCCCGCAAGTCCGCCACCAACTCGGTGCTGTGGTTTACCGGCGACGACATCCCCTTCGTGCCGAACAAGCGCCAGGGCGGTATCTGCATTGGTTCCAAGATTGCGCCGATTTTCTATAACACCATGGAAGACGCCGGCGCGCTGCCGTTCGAGGCCGACGTTGCCAACCTGAACATGGGCGATGTGGTCGACATCTTTCCGTACGAAGGCAAGATTACCAAGCACGGCTCCAGCGATGTGATCTCCACGTTCGAACTGAAATCCGATGTGATTCTGGACGAGGTCCGTGCCGGTGGCCGCATCAACCTGATCATCGGCCGCGGCCTGACTGGCAAGGCCCGTGAAGCACTGGGTCTGCCCGCTTCCACCCTGTTCCGTCTGCCTGCCGGCGTGGTTGCCAGCTACAAGGGCTTCACCCTGGCGCAGAAAATGGTGGGCAAGGCGTGCGGCGTGAAAGGCGTGCGTGCCGGCGAATACTGCGAACCGAAGATGACCACTGTCGGCTCCCAGGACACCACTGGCCCGATGACCCGCGACGAACTGAAAGACCTGGCGTGCCTGGGCTTCTCCGCTGATCTGGTGATGCAGTCCTTCTGTCACACCGCCGCATATCCCAAGCCGGTTGACGTGGAAATGCAGCACACCCTGCCCGACTTCATCATGAACCGCGGCGGGGTTTCGCTGCGTCCGGGCGACGGCATCATCCACTCCTGGCTGAACCGCATGCTGTTGCCGGACACCGTCGGTACCGGTGGCGACTCCCACACCCGTTTCCCGATCGGCATTTCCTTCCCGGCCGGCTCCGGTCTGGTGGCATTCGCTGCGGCTACCGGCGTCATGCCGCTGGACATGCCGGAATCCGTTCTGGTGCGCTTCAAGGGCAAGCGCCAGCCTGGCATCACCCTGCGTGACCTGGTGCATGCGATTCCGCTGTACGCCATCAAGGCGGGCCTGCTGACGGTTGAGAAGAAAGGCAAGAAGAACGTGTTCTCCGGCCGCGTGCTGGAAATCGAAGGTCTGGAAGATCTGACCGTGGAGCAGGCATTCGAACTGTCTGACGCGTCCGCAGAACGTTCCGCTGCAGGTTGCACCATCACGCTGTCCGAAGATTCCGTTGCCGAGTACCTGAAATCCAACATCACGCTGCTGAAGTGGATGATGGCCAACGGTTACGGCGACGCGCGTACCATGGAGCGCCGCGTACGCGCGATGGAAGCCTGGCTGGCCAAGCCTGAACTGATGCGTGCAGACAAGGATGCCGAGTATCACACGATCCTCGAAATCGACATGAACGACATCAAGGAACCCGTTCTGTGCTGCCCGAACGATCCGGACGATGCGAAGTTCCTGTCCGACGTGGCCGGCGACAAGATCGACGAAGTGTTCATCGGTTCCTGTATGACCAACATTGGTCACTTCCGCGCCGCCGGCAAACTGCTGGATAAAGTGGAAGGTGGATCGCTGGCTACCCGTCTGTGGCTGGCGCCGCCGACCAAGATGGACCAGCACCAGCTGATGGAAGAAGGCTACTACAACATCTACGGCCGCGCCGGTGCGCGTACTGAAATGCCGGGCTGCTCGCTGTGCATGGGCAACCAGGCCCGCGTTGCGCCGAACACCACAGTCGTTTCGACGTCCACCCGGAACTTCCCCAACCGTCTGGGCCAGGGTTCCAACGTGTACCTGGCGTCGGCGGAACTGGCGTCGGTTGCGGCGGTAATGGGCAAGCTGCCGACCGTGGCGGAGTACATGCAGTACGCCAACAAGATCGACAGCATGTCGGCCGACATCTACCGCTACATGAACTTCGACCGCATGGCGGAGTATCAGGATCTGGCCAACACGGTGAAGATCCCGGTTGTGCAGGATGCGTAAGTCATAACACGATACGCGCAGTAAAAATCGAAGGGGCCTTTGCGGGCCCCTTCTTTTTTTGCACGGCTTTGGACACTTGGTGGCACCTTGCAAGCAGTAGTAGGATGAAGTCACAACAGATCGCACGAAAGAGGATGAACACATGCCGGTTAACTATGAGTTGCATCAGAACATCGCCGTCATCACGCTGAATGACGGTAAAGCCAATGCCGTTTCCACCACGCTACTGGAAAATCTGAATCAGGCGCTGGACCAAGCGGAAAAAAATGCGCAGGCGGTAGTGTTGAGCGGGCGACCCGGGCGCTTCTCGGCGGGATTCGATCTGTCCATCATGGGTCAGGGCGGCGTGGCGATGGCGGGCCTGGTGGCGGACGGCGCAAAACTGGCGCACCGGATGCTGCAATTTCCCCTGCCCATCGTGATTGCCTGCACGGGGCATGCGCTGGCCATGGGTGGCCTGATGCTGTTGTCGGCGGATTATCGCATTGGTGTGGATGGCGCGTTCAAGATCGGCCTGAATGAAGTGGCGATCGGTTTGACGATGCCACTGTTCGGCGTGGAACTGGCGCGGGGTCGCCTGAACACGCCGCACTTTCATCGGGCGGTGATCAATGCCGAAATTTATTCACCCAGAGGCGCACTGGAGGCCGGCTTTCTGGACCAGGTGGTGACAGAGGCAGAGTTGGCGGGCGCAGCCATGGCGGCAGCGGCTGAGCTGACCAAGTTGAACCAGTCAGCGCATCACCAGACCAAATTGCGGGTGCGCGATGAAGTGCTGGCGGGTGTGGCGCAGGGGGTAGAGAAAGAATTCGGAATCCGCTTGTGGTAAACCCTCTGAAATTTTAAATTTCTGCGGTACTTGCGCAAACAATAAAAAAGGGGGAAACCACTCGATGGTCACTGACAGGCCCAGCACATCCGTGACGGATGCTGCACACCAAACCCATCTGCTCCGGGCAGTCATTGCCAGCACGATTGGAACGACCATCGAGTGGTACGACTTCTTCCTTTACAGCCTCGCCAGTGGTCTGGTATTCGCCAAACTGTATTTTCCGCAACAGGATCCCCTCACGGGAACGCTCAACGCGTTCGCCATCTATGCCGTTGGTTTTCTTGCCAGGCCGCTCGGCGCCGCCATTTTCGGTCACTATGGTGATCGCATCGGCCGCAAATCGACGTTGGTGATCACCCTCCTCCTGATGGGCATCGCCACCTTTCTGGTGGCCCTGGTACCCACCTACGAAGACATTGGGATCTGGGGAGCCATCATTCTGACTTTTCTGCGTTTTGTGCAAGGCGTCGGCGTCGGGGGCGAATGGGGTGGCTCGGTGCTGATGTCGATGGAATGGGCGCGGACCAACCAGCACCGGGGATTTCTTGCTTCGTGGCCGCAGTTTGGCGTACCGGCCGGCCTGTTTCTGGCCAATCTCTCGGTGCTCGGTTTCAGCCAGATTGCGGGCGATGCCTTTCTGGATTGGGGTTGGCGGCTGCCGTTTGCCCTCAGCGCCATTTTAGTGGGCGTGGGCCTCTGGGTGCGGCTTGCAGTAGTGGAAACGCCCGTATTTCAGCGGTTGGTGGCCGAGAATAAAATCGAACGCACACCCATGCTGGAAGTGATCCGCAGGCAACCCAAAGAGATTCTGCTCACTTCTATGGCCAGATTGGGCGAGCAAACACCGTTCTACATCTTCACCGCCTTTATATTTGCCTATGGCACCGGTGAATTGCAGATGTCGCGTGACCTGTTGCTGACGGCGGTACTGACGGCCGCATGCGTCTCGTTTGTGTCGGTACCAGCGTTCGGGCATCTTTCGGATCGCATTGGCCGCCGCAAGACCTATTTGATCGGACTGGTGCTAACCGGCATCTTTGGATTTATCTATTTCGCCTTGCTCGATACCAGAATGCCTGCGCTGATATTTCTTGCCATTGTGCTGTCACTGATTCCCCACGACATGCTGTATGGCCCTCAGGCTGCCATGATCGCCGAATCCTTTACCCCTCGCCTGCGCTACAGCGGCGCTTCGCTGGGCTATCAACTGGCGTCCATCATTGCGGGCGGACCAGCGCCGCTGATTGCCACCTGGCTGTTCGGTGTGTACAAAACAGGCTACGCAATCGCCGGATACATTCTGTGCTGTGTGGCGATCAGTCTTATCGCAACCCTGGCGTTGAAAGATCACACCAACAAGGATATTGCCGACGAATACGACGCGCCGTGACGATAGCGTTACGGCGCGTTTCACCCACCCACACCCATTGATTGCACAACTTCGCGAATGACCGCCATCAATGGACTGGGATAAATTCCCAGAAACAAGATCAAAGCGCCCAGCAATGCAATCAACCAGCGACTGCCCAGAGGCCGGGTTTCACTGCCAGCAGTAAGCACGTCAATATCCGTCACCCCGTTGCCCGTCACTCCGCCTCCGACAATATCTGGCGAATGGTCGGATTCACTTTTGAACATGACCAGTATCAGGCGCAGATAGTAAAACAAGCCAATCCCGCTGCTCACAATCAGCACCAGCAACAGCGACCACAATGCACCATTGACTCCTGCTGCAAAAATATAGAATTTCCCAATGAAACCAATCGTCAGCGGGATACCGGCAGATGACAGCAGTGCGGCGGTAAAGACAGTGGCCACCACCGGTCGACGCCAGAACAGGGACGTGTAGTCTTCAAACCGGTCGACATCGCGCGTTTCTCCTCCAATATGGTTTGACGATGACAGAACCGACACCACACCAAATGCCGTCAACGTTGTCAGCACGTAGGTGACGATGTAATAGGTAACGGCTTCCAGCGCGATGGGATCAGCCTGACCTGACGTGTGCATGGACACCGACATGGCCGCCAAGAAAGCCACCAGGATGTAGCCCGAGTGCGAAATCGAGGAATACGCCAGCAGGCGCTTGATATTGTTTTGCCGCAACGCAAGCAGATTGCCGATCAACATGGAGGTAATTGCAAT
>JBMOPR010000532.1:9155-14377 GCA_049323075.1 Pseudomonadota bacterium | reverse complement strand
GGCCCGGTAGCAGCGTCGAGCTGTGCAGGAACATGTGCATGACAGGCTGGTTGGCCGCCAGGGCGGCGGCCAAGAGACTCTTCATATCGTCGGCCGTCGCCAGCTCCGGGCTCAGATAGATCTTGCGCAATGCATGGGTCCGCCATGCCAGCCCCACCGGACGCAAGGGCTTCAGCAGTGGTGACGACAGGGCCCGGTGAATCCGCCCCCAGAATGGAAAATCGGGATGATTGAATCCGGCCGTCACCGGCAACTCGAAAATCGCGCGCTGTTCGCCTGGCACATCCGGATTTTCCAGACTGGGCCAGTAGGGCCTGTCGCAGGATTCCATGCAGGAAAAGTATTCATTGGAGTAATAGGGATAAATACTGGAATCAACCGCAAAGCCGGCCTGCATGACGATGCGCAGAACATCGCTGTTGATACCCCACCGTCCGGTTCTGAATACCACAGGTGAAACACCAATATTGCGCCGGATAACGGCGGTCAGCACTTCTAACTTCTGCCGCACAAGATCAGGGGGCAGGTTGACCACATGGGATTCCCGCTCCGTATTAGGCCCCACAATGGGCGGCGTGCACCAGGGATGCAAATGCGCACCGATTTCCACCGCTGGTGAGGATGCAATGGCTTTGACGATGGCGGCCGAGCGCTCGTTCGCGGCAACAGGATAGTCCACCAGATAGGTGGGACGAATACCAAGTGATTCGCAGAATGACTGAAACGCAGGCAGACAGTCGATGTTTTCCACAGAGCAATTCTCTTGCGGGAAATCACCGCTCCAGTCGAATTCCTCTTCAGTATCCAGCGAGAGTACGAAGAGTACTTTTTTTGAGGCCCACTTCCTGCTCATTATCTGGTTTTGCCAACCATCTCCCTGAAAAGGTCCGAGTATTCCTTTGCCATTCTGGCGCCGGAAAAGTTGTTCCAGACGAAATCCCGGGCATTGTCAGTAATGCTGCGGGAGAATTCATTGTCAAACAGCAGGCGCTCCCACTGTTGCGCCAGCGCCTGTTTGTCACCCAGCGGGGCCAGCACGCCAGTTTTGTCGTGAATCACCAGCTGATCAATACCGGGAATATCGTATGCCGCCACCGGCACCCCTATGGCCATGGTTTCCATCAGGCAGCGGGGGATACCTTCCAGTGTAGATGTCATCGCGAAAAGATCGAAGCTTTGCAGCCATTCCAGCCGGTCGTTGCGAAAGCCGAGAAACTCGATGGCCGGGCGGGAAGCCAGTTTCTGGGTGTACTGCTCCAGCTCCTTGCGCTGATCGCCATCACCCAGCAGCTTGAGCTCCAGATTGCCGTGTTTCTGTTGCAGGCTGTCGAAAATATCCAGCAGATCGAAAATATTCTTGCGGCTGATCATCTGGCCGATGAAACCCACGCGCTTGGCGGTCTTGGTTTGCAGCACCCTATTTTGCGCGGCATTGCGGCGCTGGCCATCGACCTCATCCAGATCGACGCCATTCTGCACATAATGCACCTTGCGCGGGTTCACGCCGATCTTCGCCACATCCTCACACAGCTGTTCCGACAGCGGCGCCACCACGTCACACCATTTCAGAAACTGATTGCCAAGGCCGATGTAGGCACGCAATTTCCAGTCGTCGGCATTTTCGAAGCCGTGCGGCGTGGCCACAATTTTGATGCCGGTCAACCGGGCGGCGACCAAGCCGAGAATATCGGATTTGTAACCATGGGTATGGATGATGTCGTAACCCTCGGCACGAATGAGCGCACACAAACGCGCAATGCCGCCCAGATCAAACCGGCCCTGCATGGCAACCTGGTGCACCGTCTTGCCCATGGTCTGATACTGGCGGACGACTTCCAGCTCCGCCATGCCAGGCTCGACCGTAACGGCGAGGTCACACCGGATTTCAGCGTCGTCGAGATTTTTCGCCAGCGTGAGAATCCAGCGCTCGGCGCCGTAAAAGCCAGTGGGGCAGATGAATTGGAGAACCTTGAGCGGTTTGTGCATGGAGTGGGTGCCTGGAAATTCAACGTTGTATGGACTTGATCAGCCCTTTGAAGATGCCAATTACGCGCGCGGGAAAATAAATTAAATAGAACTTCAGGATTTGGGAAAAAGGCACGACGCCCCGAGCGACACGCTGCAGCCTGAACGAATACAGAAATACCGGCAGCAACGACAGAATCAACATCAGCACCATGTTGCCGAAATGCAGCATAAGCAGCGACAACAGGGCACTCAGTGCAAAAAAGGCGATCCACACTGGTACCAGCAAACTGGGAAGCTCGCTCAAAGGGACGCTACGCCCCCGTATGGACTGCAGGTTAGACTGGCCACGCCAGATTTCCTTCTTGAACATCTGTTCGAACGACTTGTCTTCACCTAAATGAATGAAACCGGAGCGGGATGTGAAATAAAGCTGACCCAGCTGATGCACGCGATCCGTGAAGAAATAATCCTCACAGGTGACAAGCTCCTCGGGAAATCCGCCGGCGGCTTCAAATGTGGTGCGACGCATGAACAGATTTGCGCCAGGCAGGAAGCGGACCGTCGTATCCGGCGCCGCACTGCTGAGCGCCGTGCGGATTTTTTCTATTGCTGGAGCATTTTCGTCGCAGCGCTGCACTGCGCTCACGAGAACCCGGCGAGGGTCAGCCGCCAGCTCAGCCAGCATGCATTTGGTCCAGTTGGGCGCGATATCGACATCCGCATCAAGGAATGCCACGTATTCACCGTTGGAATGCTCCACGCCCGCATTACGCAGACGTGAAATGGTATCGCTCTCAGGCCTATAGAGAATTGTCACTTTCAGGCGATCAGATCGAGGCAGAGTGCCTTCTGCCAGATACGTGTTCTGTGTCGCCACAAACACTTCAATGCACCCATGATCGTAATCTTGGGCTGCTATGGACTGCAGGGTTCGCTGGAGGAGCTCTTCACGGCCCTTATGCGGGATGACAAAGGATATCCGTACAGAATCGTCGGCCATGTTTGCCTCTTTAACTAATGAAATGCAGAAATCGCGGCAAGGAAAGGTTGAACTGATCGCTGGTGGCAATATTAGCTTACTTTCAAAAATGTCTGAAAGTTATATGCACACGACGCGCGGGCCGGCCAGTCACCCAATTCCGTACCGGCTCAGGGTTCAGCCATCTGGCCGTCATGCCCGCTGCAGTGGAAATCCTACTACGTCCGCGATATCTTTCGCGCTGGAAAGCACCATCAGCAAGCGATCCACCCCCAGCGCGACACCCGCGGATTCCGGCAACCCCTTCTCCAGCGCACCCAGCAGAAACGCCGGCAGCGGCAGTAGAGGCAGCCCGTGCTGCGCACGATAGGCCAGATCAGCCTTGAAGCGGTCCCGCTGTTCGGCGGGGTTCACCAACTCCTGGTAGCCGTTGGCGATTTCCATACCGGCGATATACAACTCGGCCCGCTGCGCCACCAGACTGCCGTCAGGCCGGCGTACCGTTTTGGCCAGCGCTGCCTGGGATGCAGGAAAATCCACTACGAACGCCCCTGTTTCCGGCAAAGCAGGCTCCACCACATGGCTCATCAGCAGATCCAGCAGCCCATTGCGATCCAGGCCGGCAAAATCCCCGTCGACATGACGCTGGGCAGCAGCCAGCAAATCAGCGTGGGAACAACAGTGAGAGTCGAGCCCCAACACCTGCCGGAACACCGCCGCATGCGTGAATCGGGGAAAGGGCTGCATCGGCACGTTGAAAGCGGCGGCCGCATCCAGAACCAGCGCTTCCACTTCGTCCACCAACTGTTCCAGCATCCAGCCGGGCCGGTACCATTCCAGCAGGGTGAATTCCGGATTGTGCAGCCGGCTGGTTTCCTCAAAGCGGAACGCCTTGCATAGCTGGTAAATGGGTCCGCTGCCGGCCGCAAGCAGCCGCTTCATGGGAAATTCCGGCGATGTCTGCAGATAAAGGGTGTTCTGACCTGCCTGCACGGCAAAACTCTGCAGGTGCGGATCGGTGGCCGTACTCTGGCATAGCAACGGAGTTTCCACTTCCAGCACATCACGCACTGCAAAAAATTGGCGGATTGCCCGGTTGAGTCGGGCACGGGCCTGGAGAGCATCTATTGAGGCGGTCGGTTGCCAGGTCATGGATTCGAAATCGGGAAATGTTGACGTCCTAAACAAAAAAACCGGCAGCCTGGTCCAGACCACCGGTTTTCTTCAATCCAACAATCGCATCACGCCCGCGAAACGTACTCACCGGTCCGGGTATCCACCCGGATCTTGTCGCCCTGGTTCACGAACAGGGGCACCTTCACCACCGCACCGGTGGTCAGGGTGGCAGGCTTGGTGCCGCCGGTGGCAGTGTCACCACGCAGGCCCGGATCCGTTTCCACGATTTCCAGCTCCACAAAGTTCGCCGGGGTCACCGCCAGAGGCACGCCATTCCACAGAGTGATGATGCAGCTGTCTTCCTCCTTCAACCACTTGTACGCGTCGCCCACGGCGGTCGCGTCAGCACCGATCTGCTCGAACGTTTTCGGGTCCATGAAGTGGTAGAACTCGCCATCGTTGTACAGGTACTGGAAATCCTGGTCCTGGATATCGGCGCCTTCCAACGTGTCTCCCGACTTGAAGGTCTTTTCCCAGATCTTGCCGGTCTTCAGGTTGCGCAGGCGAACCCGGTTGAACGCCTGTCCCTTGCCCGGCTTTACCATCTCGTTTTCGAGGATGTTGCAGGGATCGCCATCCATAAGGACTTTAAGACCCGGACGGAATTCGTTGGTAGAATAGTTCGCCATTGAACATTACCTGTACAGATTGTTAGCAAAAATGGAAGGCCGAAAGCCCTGATCAAACCACACCCGAAACGGGAAAGGCGCACATGATAACGCGAACTGCCCCCGGTTGGCATACAGAAGACTGGCAAATTGAGCTGTCCGGGGCCGTGCGCAGCGTGGAATTGCTGTGGCAGCTTCTTGATCTGCCGGTAGACAGCCTGCCTGCCGCCCTCGCCGCCCACCGGGATTTTCCGGTGCGGGTGCCGCGTGCGTTTCTGGCCAAAATCGAAAAGGGCAATCCGGACGACCCCCTGCTAAAGCAGATCCTGCCGGTGGCGGCGGAAACGCATTCTGTCGCGGGCTTCGTGGCCGATCCGCTGGCCGAGCGCAACGCCAACCGCCAGAGCGGCCTGCTGCACAAGTACCAAAGCCGGGTGCTGCTGGTCCTTGGCGGCACCTGCGCCATCAACTGCCGCTACTGCTTCCGCCGC
>JBMOPR010000532.1:0-9145 GCA_049323075.1 Pseudomonadota bacterium | reverse complement strand
TTGGGCCCGGAGGATCTGGCCGGCATCCAGGCCTATCTGGCCGATCAGCCGGACGTGAACGAAGTGATCCTGAGCGGCGGCGATCCGCTGGTGACGAGCAATGCGCGGCTGTGCGCCCTGCTGGACCTGATCGAAGCCGTGCCCCACATTTCCCGCCTGCGCATCCACACCCGGTTGCCGGTGGTGATTCCGCAGCGGGTGGACCAGGGTCTGTTGCAGCGACTGGGGCAAAGCCGCCTCAACTGCGTGCTGGTGACTCACTGCAATCATCCGCAGGAACTGGACACCGATTTCGATCACGCCATGAATCTACTGAAAAGACAGGGGGTTACCCTGCTGAACCAGGCCGTGCTGCTGCGCGGCGTCAATGATTCAGTGGCGACCCAGGTGGCCCTGAGCGAGCGGCTGTTCGCTGCCGGCGTCCTGCCATATTACCTGCACCTGCTGGACCCGGTAGCCGGCGCCCATCATTTCGACGTGCCGGAAAGCGAGGCCCGCACCCTGATGCAGGCCGTGCACGCCGCCCTGCCCGGCTTCCTGATACCCCGCCTGGTGCGCGAAGTGCCCGGCCAGCCCGGCAAGAGCCTGATCGACCTGCATTTAACCTGACATATCAATCAGGTGATTCCTCCAGCACCTTTCCGAACGTTGCCTATACTGTCTAGTAAGGGCTCGTGCCCCCATAGATACCGGGCGAACTCTGACCTGACAACAGCAGCATGACCCGCCCGGGACTGCCATACCGGCACTACCCGCAGTGAACAGGAATCCGGAATGTCGAATCAGGCCGACCATCTCAGCTTGAAGCTGCCTCCGCATGATCTGGAGGTGCTGTCCTTCAGCGCGCCCAATCCTAAGAAGATCAAGGAATGGGTGGAAGGCCTGCCACAGATGAACGTGGGCGAATGCGCCAAACGCCTGTACGCCGCCATTCAGGAACTGAACCGCCTGAAAACCGATTCCGAAACCCGCTTCCAGATGATGGAAACCCTGCGCGGGCCGATCCATTTCATCTGCAAGAGCCTGGAAAAGCATTTCCTCAACAAGTCGGTGATCCTGCCGGAGAAGGAGGCCAAGATTGCTGGCCTGGCGCAGGCGCTGCAAAACCACCTCGCCACCGGCTACAAGGCGGTGTGCATGCAGCTGCTGCCGCGCGTGAAGAATCTGGACAAGGATGCGAAGAAGCTGTGCCAGCGCGCCATTCACCGCGCCATGAGCGAGGAGAACCAGGTGCTGCTGCGCAGTTTCCAGCTGTATTTTCCCGCCCCCCCTGGATTCTGGCGGGAAATGCATCTGCTCTACCTGATCGCGCAACGCTTCGGCATGCTGGAGCACCCCTGCGATGACCCGGAAGAACAGGGCTGGGAATCCAGCGTTTATGAAGCCTATGAACGGGCCCTGCTGCTGGCCACTGCCAAGCCGAACCAGCTGCGGCAGCAGCAGATCGAGCAGGTGCACGCGGCCGCGAAGCACTGGGCCAGGTTCGCCAGCGTCACTGACGCACAATCCAGCGCCGGGCTGTTCGTCATCGATGTGATGTCGGATTCGCCACCGGTCTACCAGTCACTGATGAAGCGCACCACGCTGCCGCACAATTTGCGCTTCTTTGATGCCTCGGGCATTTCCGATCATCTGCGGGTGATGCTGCAATTGCCTGCCGGCCAGCCCCACCCGGTCGCCACCTTCCATGTGCCAGACCGGTTTCCCGCAGATCTGGCCCGCATCCTGATCCAGGCCTGGGGCGTACTCACCGAGCGCGCCTTCACCCGCATCGACGAACACGGCCAGCTGACCCTGTGCCTGGGCCTGAGTGCCACTCATTATTTCGTGTCCGGCCGTGCCGATTTCAACAAGATGATCCAGGGCGGCACCAGCGTGCTCGATGTGGAAGCCAGCAACCGCTTCATCCAGCGCGGCCCCACCAACCGCCGCGACAGTTACGAAACCAACGATGTCTGGGGCCCCCAGATCAACCGTACCGTCCAGGTTCCCGACGGCGGCGCCATCCAGTACAAGATCGAGCAGCACCTCAGCGACAAACAGACTGAGGAAAAGGACAAGTACCCGCAGTACCAGTGCGAGGTGGTCAACACCAGCCCCGGCGGATTCTGTCTGACCTGGAAGCAGGATGTGCCTCCGCAGGTGAAAACCGGGGAAATCGTCGGCATCATGGAAAGCGACAAGAATCACTGGAGCATCGGCGTCATCCGCTGGGTGAAGCAGTTCAAGAACGAAGGGGCACGCATGGGGGTTGAACTGATTGCGCCCAAAGCAGATGCCTGCGGAACCCAGGTGGTGCACAAGAAAGGCGGCGTCACCGAATACATGCGCACGCTGATGTTGCCGGAGCTGCGCGCCATCGGCCAGCCCGCCACGCTGATCACGCCCAACATCGCCTTTCACGTGGGTTATAAGGTCAATATTTCCGAAAATGGCGCCGTGTCCAAGGCCCAGCTGATAAAACAGGTGACATCGACTGCCAGTTTCAGCCAGTTTCAGTTTAAAATGCTGGTGCCTGCCGCACAGCCGGCGGAATCTGCAACCGCGATCCCGCCCCCGCCGGCACCCGCACCTGCCCGGTCAGAACAGGACGACGATTTCGATTCCATCTGGTCCAGCCTGTAGAAAAGGAAGTGCAGGATGCTGAATAATGAAAACGCGTGCCCACTTTTCCCGGTTGCCATTGGCCTGTTGAATTCCTGATCCCATGTCGAAAAAAGCCGAGACCATCAAGCTACTGATCCTGCATGAATCGCGCGACGACGCGGAACAGCTCATGAATCTGATCCGTAATTCCGGCCGTGCCACCCGGGGTCAGTTGATTGACAGCGCCGACACCCTGCTGAGTGCCCTCACTGGCAGCCAGTGGGACCTGATGCTGCTCCGCCCTGAAGCCGAGGGCATGAGCGCGCTGGAGTGTTTCAACCAGGCCAAAAAACTCGACAAGGATATTCCGGCAATCCTGCTGATCGACGAAAACGATTCCGACGAAATCACCGATGCGCTGCTCAACGGATTTGAAGATGCTGTGCCCCACGACCAGGATCAGCGCCTGATGCTGGTGATCCAGCGCGAACTGCGCAACCTGGGCGAGCGGCGCCAGCGCCGGGTGGCGGACTTCAACCTGAAGGAAGCGGAAAAGTGCTGCCGCGTCCTGCTGGACAGCTCACGCGATGCGATCACCTACGTGACCGACGGCATGCACACCTACGCCAACCAGGCCTATCTGGAACTGTTCGGCTACGACGACGCCGAAGAACTGGAAGGCATGCCGATCATGGACATGGTGGCGCCCAAGGATCATGACAATTTCAAGAATTTCCTGCGCGCGTACAGTGCCGGTGAAAGCGATTCCAACGAATTCGTCTGCCACGGCATCTGCACCGATGGCACCGAAGTGCAGGCGCGGATGATTTTCTCCAACGCCACCTACGACGGCGAACCCTGCACCCAGATCCTGATCCGCACCAACCAGGCCGATGCCCAGCTGGCGGAACGCCTGAAGGAAATCAGCAGCCAGGATCTGCTCACCGGCCTGTTCAACCGCCAGCATTTCAACCAGGAGCTGGATCGCACCCTGCAGTGGGCCGCCACCAGCAGCAAAACCGCCGTCATCTTTTACATCCAGCTCGACAATTTCACGGCCATCCAGTCTGACGTAGGCATGGCGGCAGCAGACATGGTGATCAGCGACGTGGCGTCCCTGCTGAAGGAACTCCTGCCGGAAAACAGTCTGCTGGCCCGTTTCGGTGACGAGGTTTTCACCGCGATCATCAAGGAGCAGAGCCTCGAGGAAGGCGCCGCACTGGCAGAAAAAATCCGCGCCACACTCGAAGACCACATGTCAGAAGTACAGGAGCGCACGATCCAGGTCACCGCCAGCATCGGCGTCACCCTGATCAGCGAGAACAGCGACAACGGGCAGGAAGTCATCACCCGCGTGCACCAGGCCAGCGAGCAGGTGCGCGAAGGCAAACCACTGGGCAACGGCATCAAGATATTCGATCCTGCCAGCATCAAAAAAATCGATGCCAACGACACCGGTGCCATCGTGCAGGACGCCATCGACCGCGGCCTGTTCAAGCTGCTGTTCCAGCCGGTGATCGATTTGCGCGGCGGTGGCGGCGAACTGTACGAAGCCTTCCTGCGCATGGTGGACGACAATGGCAAGGAAGTGTCGCCTTCCAGTTTCCTCGGCGCGGCGTCGCAACAGGAACTGAGCGAGAAAATCGATCGCTGGGTAATCCTGCAGTCCATCAAGCTGCTGGCCGACCACCGTGCAAATGGCCACGACACCAAGCTGATCATCAACATCACCGGCGAATCCCTGCGCGACCAGACGTTGCTGCCCTGGCTCAGCGTGGCACTGAAAGCCGCCCGCATGCCCAGTGACGCCATCATCTTCCAGTTCAGTGAAAGCGACGCCACTACCTACCTGAAGCAGGCCAAGGATTTCACCCGGGGCCTGAAGGAACTGCACTGCAAGGTGTCGCTGTCGCGCTTCGGCTGCGCGCTGAATCCATTCAACAACCTGAAGCACCTGGAAGTGGATTACCTGAAGGTAGACGGGTCCTTCACCAAGGATCTGAATTCGAAGGAAAGCCAGGATGCGCTGAAGGAAATCGTTGCCTCGGCCCATGCCCAGGGCAAGCTCACCATCGCTTCGTTCGTGGAGAGTGCCGCCATGCTGTCCACCCTGTGGCAGATTGGCGTCAACTACATCCAGGGCTACTACCTGCAGGCGCCCACCGACAAGATGAATTACGATTTCTCCAGCGACGAATAATCGCTACCCGGTCATCGGTGCCTCTTGCCAGCACGGCAACCGGGAGCGCAGTATTGCGCCCCGTGTCGGTCCTGATGGCCAATCCGGAGTATCCCCATGACGGCAACACCCACCGCCGAGCGCAGCAAACGCGAAACGGCTGCGTTGTCGCTCGCCGCACTGGGCGTAGTGTATGGCGACATCGGCACCAGCCCCCTCTACACCCTGCGCGAATGTTTTGCCGGCCATCATCCCATGGATCTCACCCAGGCCAATGTACTGGGGATTCTCTCCCTGATCTTCTGGTCGCTCATCATTGTCGTCACACTGAAATACGTGGCCTTTATCATGCGCGCCGACAACCACGGCGAAGGCGGTATCCTTGCGCTGATTGCACTGGTGATGCGCACCGGAATCACCCGGGGCTTCCTGCGCACTTTTCTGGTTACGGCCGGTATTTTTGGCGCGGCATTGTTTTACGGCGACGGCATGATCACGCCGGCGATTTCAGTACTGTCGGCGGTCGAAGGCTTGAAAGTAGTGGCACCGGGACTGGAAGACTATGTGATTCCAGTGACCATCACGGTACTGGTGTTGCTGTTCGCGGTGCAGAAAAGCGGCACGGGCAGCGTAGGTGCCATTTTTGGCCCGGTCATGATGATCTGGTTCGGCACCCTGGGAATACTGGGCATACTCAGCATTGCGCAGCACCCGGATGTATTGGCGGCGCTGAATCCCGTTCATGCCGTCACATTCTTTCCGGAAAACGGACTGGCATCGTTTCTTGTTTTTGGCGCGGTGGTGCTGGCCGTGACCGGCGGTGAAGCACTGTACGCCGACATGGGTCATTTCGGCCGCAAACCGATCCGGCTGGCATGGCTCGGGCTGGTATTGCCGGCGCTCACCCTGAACTATTTCGGGCAGGGCGCCCTGCTGCTGTATGAGCCAGGTGCCATCGACAACCCCTTCTATCATCTGGCACCAGACTGGTTTCAATGGCCCCTGCTGGCACTGGCCACCTGCGCCACCGTGATCGCATCGCAGGCCGTGATTTCGGGCGTATTTTCGGTGACCCGTCAGGCCGTGCAGCTGGGCTTCTGGCCCCGCACCAACATCAAGCACACCTCGAACAAGGAAATCGGTCAGATCTATATTCCGCAGATGAACTGGTTCCTGCTGGTGGCGATCATCCTGCTGGTGCTGGGTTTCCGCACCTCATCCAACCTGGCCGCCGCTTACGGCATCGCGGTAACGGCCGCCATGATGGTGGACACCCTGCTGGCCTGCTTTGTGGCCAACCGTTTGTGGGGCTGGAACCCGCTGCTGGTACTGGGCATGGGCCTGTGCTTCTTCACGCTGGATTTTGCCTTCCTGGGCTCCAACATGCTGAAGCTGATCGACGGCGGCTGGTTCCCCCTCACGGTGGGACTGGTCATGCTCACGCTGATGCTGACCTGGCGTCGCGGTCGCCGGGTGCTGTTCGACAAGCTGGAACAGGAAACCATGCCGCTGGAACCGTTTGCCGACAGTCTGATGCTGAGTCCGCCCACCAAAGTGCCCGGCACCGCCGTATTCATGACCAGCACGCCAGACCGCGTTCCCCATGCCCTGCTGCACAATCTCAAACACAACAAGGTCATGCACGAACGCATCGTGCTGCTCAACGTCAGTACGCGGGAAATTCCGCTGGTGAGCCCACATGACCGCATCGACATCCGGGAAGTCCGGCCCGGCTTCTACGTGATCAGGGCCTATTATGGCTTCAAGGAAAGCCCCGATGTGCCGCAACTGCTGCAGGATTGCGCGGCGTTCGGGTTGACGTTCAATATGATGGATACGTCGTTCTTCCTCAGCCGTGAACGCCTGATTCCCAGTGCGCACCCCGCCATGCCACCGATACTGGACCGGATTTTCGTGCTGATGACGCGCAATACCATGAACGCCACCGACTTCTTCAACATTCCCACCAACCGGGTGGTGGAGCTGGGCACGCAGATCGAGATCTGACAGCGCGGGGACGCTCAGGCGCGCAGGTCACTCGCGCTCGTCATACCACTTGAGCAATTCTTCGCTGTCCTGATCGCGCACGCCCAGCAGGTACAGGATGCCGTCCAGACCCAGCGTGGAAATGGAGTGGTCGGCGTTTTCCTTCACCAGCGGCTTGGCGCGGAAGGCAATTCCCAGCCCCGCCAGGCCCAGCATGGGCAGATCGTTGGCACCATCGCCCACGGCAATCACCTGCTGCAGGTTCAGGCCTTCCTTGTCCGCCAGCTCGCGCAGCAGTTCCGCCTTGCGCTTGCCGTCCACCACACGCCCCACGACTTCGCCGGTGACCTTGCCATTTTCAATCGCCAGCTCATTGGCAAACACATAGTCGATGCCCAGCTTGGCCTGCAGAAAGCGGCCGAAATAATTGAAGCCGCCGGACAGGATCGCCGTCTTGTAGCCCAGCGCCTTCAGCGCCCGCACCAGATCCTCGGCGCCTTCGGTGATCGGCAGGTTGCGGGCGATACCCTCCAGCACCGATTCGTCCAGTCCTTTCAGAAACGCCACCCGGCGCTTGAAGCTCTGGGTGAAATCCAGTTCGCCGCGCATGGCCTGCTCGGTGATGGCCGCCACCTGCTCGCCGACACCGGCGGCCTTGGCCAGTTCGTCGATGACTTCCGCCTCGATCAGGGTGGAATCCATGTCGAAGCACACCAGACGGCGGTTGCGGCGGTAAGCGTTGTCGGCCTGGAAGGCGATGTCGACGCCCAGCTCGCCGGCGACTTCCAGAAACTGCGCGCGCATGCGGGCGATGTCCTTGAGAGCACCACGCACATACAGTTCGACGCAGGCTTTCTGATCCGGTGCTTCGCGCTGCAGGGAAATGCGCCCGGACAGGCGGTTAATGGCGTGGATATTGAGGCCATGTCCGGCAATGATGCGGGTCACGGCGGCGATCTGGCGGGCGGTGATCTTGCGCGCCAGCAGGGTGACGATATAGCGATCCTTGCCCTGACCGCTGGCCCAGTCCTCGTATTCTTCCTCGGCGATGGGGATGAAACGCACCGACATGCCCAGGCCGTGACAGGCAAACAGGACGTCTTTCAGGATGGGGGAGGAATCTTCCTCCGCCGGCACTTCCACCACCATGCCGAGGGTCAGGGTGTCGTGAATCACCGCCTGGCCTATGTCCAGCACATTGACATTGGAGCGGGACAGCAGGTCGGTCACAGTGGACGTCACACCCGGCTTGTCGGGGCCGGAGACATTGATCAACAGGATTTCGCGCACGCCAGTTCCTTCATAACTAAGGTTGCCAAACGGGAAGGGCGATGGACCAGGGCCGTCAGCAGCCGGGATGCTGCCGTCGGGCGCACAGTGACACAGGCACCGCGTGTCTTGCCAACCCCTTTACCGTTCCGAGCTGCCGGTTCAACGGGTTACGTATTCTACACGCTGGGCGAAGGATCGGCCAAAACCCGGCTGGTTGCAAACCCGGGTCGATCATGGCGTAATGCTGGCCGGACGCCAAACAGGAGCCGTGCGCATGGCACGACAGTCCCCGTCAGCACCCACCCCTTCGCATCTGGCTGCCCGGCATTTGCCGTTGCTGCTGTTGCTATATCTGGTGACACCCGTACTGACCCTGCACTTCGTCCTGATCCCCCACCTGCTGCGGCCGTCCCTGCCAACCGACGTTCCAGTTACACAAGCACCCCTGCCGGAAGAACCCAAACCCGACTTTTCCAGCATCGATTCGGTGCCGGAACGCAAATCCCTGTTCTTTGATTACATTGAAGAATATGTCACACGGCACAACGAAGAGCTGTTGCAGTTGCGACAGCGGCTGCAGGCGGATCAGGTGCCACCGGAGGAGCTGCTGGCGCTGGCGGAACGCTACCGGGTGAAAGAAGGCGCGCCAGCCGAGATGCGGGTGAAGCTGCTGAAAAAGGTGGATGCCCTGCCGGTGTCACTGGTACTGGCCCAGGCAGCGCTGGAAAGTGCCTGGGGCACCTCGCGCTTTGCTGCCGTCGGCAACAACTTCTTTGGCCAGTGGTGCTTTGTGCCCGGCTGCGGTCTGGTGCCCGACCGTCGTCACCAGGGCCTGAGCCACGAAGTCACCGTATTCGAGACACCGGAAGATTCAGTGGCCAGCTACATGCGCAATCTCAACAGCCACCCTGCCTACAAATACCTGCGCGAGCGCCGGGCCGAACTGCGCTCCCGCCAGGAGCCTCTCAACGGCTGCTACCTGGCCCAGGGCCTGACCCAGTATTCCGCCAAGGGCGCCACCTATGCGGAAGACCTGAAACTGCTGATCCGCACCAACCGGCTGGAGCACGACCCCCGCGATTACTGCGCCCCCGTGGCTGTCGCCAGGAAAGATCCGCCACC
>JBMOPR010000531.1:0-1619 GCA_049323075.1 Pseudomonadota bacterium | reverse complement strand
GCCGCCGGCCTGCGCACCCAGCGCCAGACCCACTTCCTGCGCCAGCGAACAGGGCGTGCAGATCATGGTGGAACCGGCGTAATAGGCGCGCCCCACCGGATTGAGATTTTCCTCGATCCGATCACCGGCGTAGGGTTCGACGATCATCCAGCTGCCGCCCGGTGCCAGCGTGGTCAGCACATGTTGCGATGCACCAGCTGGATCGCCCATGTCATGCAGCGCGTCAAAGATCGTCACCAGATCGTAATGCCGCCCCGGAAAATCCTTGGCGCTCGCCACCTCGAAACGGCAGCGGTCCGCAACACCGGCACGACGCGCCCGTTCATTGGCTTCCTGAACCGATTCCCTGTGATAGTCGAACCCGACAAATTGTGACTTGGGAAAGGCCTGCGCCATCAGAATGGTCGACGCACCGTGGCCGCAACCGATATCCGCCACCACTGCACCCACCCGCAGTTTTTCCTCCACCCCGCTCAGTGCCGGAATCCAGTCATTGACCAGATGGCCGATATAGGACGACCGGAAAAAGCGCTCGATGCCATGAAAGAGCGAATGATCATGCTCATGCCAGCCGATGCCCTGGCCGGTGCGGAAGGCCCTGGCCAGGCGATCTGCACTGCGACCCGCCGCCAGCGCCACCTGAAACGCGCCCACCACAAAAACCGGGCTGTCCTCTTCCGCCAATGCTGCCACCTGCTCTGGTGTCATCCGGTAGCGGCCACTGTCTGCCAGGTATTCGACATAGCCCGATGCCGCCTGCGCATTCAGCCATTCCCGCACATAGCGCTCATGGGTTTCCGTGCGCGCTGCCAGCTGGGCCGACGTCAGGGCACCGCCCTCCGCCAGCGCGCGGTACAGCCCCAGCTGGTCACCGATCAGGACCAGCGGCGCCATCGACACGGCACCAAAATCGACGACGATGCGCCCCAGCAATGCATTCATTTTGTCTTCATTGATAACGCTGCTCATCTCAAGTCCTCCGGGTTGAAAGTGAACACAGTATCGGTGCATGATGATTTGGCCGCTTTGCAGCGCGGCCATCATTCTTGCTTGCGCAACCGCAGGATGGATCGGACTTGACCGGCCGGCCGGAATCATTGACCGGCAGGCCACTACGCCAGATCGAAACCGGACATGGATGCACTGTCAGAACTGCTTCGCGTCATCAAACTCAGTGGCGCCATCTTTTTCAGGGCGGATTATTCGGCGCCCTGGTGCGTGCGTTCGCCGGCGGCCGAGCGATTCAGGGAATATGTTGCCTCACCGTCCAATCGCGTCATCGAATTTCACCTGATCGCCGACGGGCGCGGCTACGTGCGAGTGGGCGAAGAGACAACCCCGCTGGCGGCAGGGGATTTCATCATGATTCCCCACGGCGACGGGCATTACATGGGCAACGGCAGCGGTGTGAAGCCGGTCGATGGCGAAGCCTCGCTGCCATTGCTGCTGAACCAGAACCTGGAAATTGCCGACATGGGTGGCGGCGGCGAACTCACCCGGCTGATCTGCGGCTATCTGGTATGCGAGGACCGCCTGATCCAGCCACTGCTGACCGGATTGCCGCGCGTGGTGCGCGTGAACATGCGCGCAGATCCTGCCAGCGAATTGCTGGAAGGCAT
>JBMOPR010000530.1:0-1620 GCA_049323075.1 Pseudomonadota bacterium | reverse complement strand
CGGGCGCCAGCGTGGTTTTCAGCGGCAGCTTGCCATAGTGGCGGGCCAGGTGATCCAGCGCGGCGGCCTGACCGGGGATGCCGGCGCTCAGCGGTGAGTTGGTGGCTTTCTCGCGGTCGACGCCGCCCTTGCCGTCCAGAAACATGTCCGCGCTGGCGGCGCCGGGCGCCATTTCCCGCGCGTCCAGCATCAGGGTCTTGCCATCATTGGCCCGGTGCAGCAGCCAGAAACCGCCGCCGCCAATACCGGCGCTGTAGGGCTCCACCACGCCCAGCACGGCGGCCACCGTCACCGCGGCATCAAACGCGTTGCCACCCTGTTCCAGGATCTTGATGCCGGCCTGGGTGGCCAGCGGATGGGCGCTGGCCACCGCAAAATCCCTGGGTGCCTTGATGGTGGCGGCGGGTGCCGCCGACAGGGGGCCGGCAATGGCCAGCAGAAGCAGCAGGAGTACGCGCAGCATGTGGAGATCCTTGTGGGCAATGGGGAAGGTCAGTCCCTGAAACGCAAAAAAGGCCGACGTGGCCTTTTGTAATGGGAATGGATGCCGATGTCTACCGGATCAGATGTGGTGTGCGGCCGCAAACAGCAGCATTGCCATCGGGCCCGGGAGCATCTTGCCGCAGGGCCGCTTGGTCACCGACAGAGCGGCACCCCGCTCGGGGTGCTCAGCCGCCGGACTGCAACCGATTGTACTTTTCCATCAGCTGTTCTTCGGTTTCCACATGACCCGGATCAAGGGGAATGCAATCCACCGGGCACACCTGCTGGCACTGGGGTTCATCGTAATGGCCCACGCACTCCGTGCATTTGTTGGGATCAATCACATAAATCTCGTCACCCTGCGAAATGGCGCCATTGGGGCATTCCGGTTCGCAGACGTCGCAGTTGATGCAGTCGTCGGTGATGATCAGTGCCATATAACGTCTCGCTGGGCCAATAGCCCGTTTGGTTCCTGTAAGAATTGTCGACTTGGATGGTCGCGTCCTTGCGATGCCATGGTAGTGGCGGTGACCGCCGGATACCACGGACAAGCGCTGGGGTTATTTTGTCTTGTGTACTTCCCGCAGGGCAGCCAGCACATTGGGGGGCACGAAGGGGGTCACATCGCCACCGAGTGACGAGATCTCCCGTACCAGCGACGAACTGATGAACGACAGGTGCTCGGACGGCGTCAGAAACACGGTCTCGATGGTCTTGTCCAGATTGCGGTTCATGTTCGCCAGCTGGAATTCGTATTCGAAGTCGGATACCGCCCGCAGGCCCCGCAGCAGCACGTTGGCTTTCTGCTCCTGGCAGTAGAAGGCCAGCAGCTTGTCGAAGCCCTGCACCTCCACGTTGGACAGGTGGGCCACGGCGGTCTGGGCCAGCTCAACCCGCTTCTGCAGGCTGAACAGGGGTTTTTTCTTTTCGCTGGCGGCGATGGCCACGATCACATGATCGAACAGGCGTGCAGCGCGCTCGATGAGGTCCAGATGGCCGTTAGTCAGCGGGTCGAAGGTGCCGGGATAAACAACGCGATTGGATTTGGGCATGGCGAGGGCTTGCGGGCTGTGGAAGTCGGCGAAGGGTAACGCAAGCGGGGGTGTGAGCTCAAGGTTGGGGCGGGAGGGCGGTGGC
>JBMOPR010000529.1:0-1621 GCA_049323075.1 Pseudomonadota bacterium | reverse complement strand
CAGCTGGCGCTGTGTGTCTGCCAGCCGCACTTGCAATCCCGCCACTTGCTGCGCATGACGTTGTTCTTGCTGTTCCAGCGGTGCCTGGGCCTCGGTCTGCAGCTGCACGGACAGCCGTTCCACCATTTCCTTGAGGGTTGCACTCAGCAGTGGATGATCCCCCAGCTTGGTGCCCTCCTCCTCGTCCAGTTCCCGCAGGTAGCGATGGATGGTGGAGCGGGAGCCAGTATTACCCAGGGCCAGGCGCACGGCATCGATGGACGGATGCTGCCCCTTGGCGACCAGGGCGTCCCGCTCCTTTCTCACCTGAAACTTGCTGATCCCGGCCCGGGCCATAAAAAACCCTCATTGAAATAAAATACTGTAATACGTACCGCATACTACTGTACTATTTTGCCCGTTTCAATCAGCATTTTTCCCGTCAAAATAAACATGGGATAATGGGCAATTATGCGATGCGAAGTCCGATTCCCGCAGTTTTCGCGGGGTTGGTCCGTATGTATCACCCGAATTCCCGGTGAATTGCGGTGGGCGAAAGACGCCATCATGCTGAGACAGCGGTGTACTGGTACGCCGCCTTAACGTCGAGCCCTCCAGACGGGAGACACAACCCCATGAGTTCCGTCGAGCACTACCGGCAGGCGGCCACCCGCGCCAACACCCGGCGCAGCTACCAGGCCGCCATCGAGCACTTCGAGGTAGCCTGGGGCGGCTTTCTGCCCGCCACCGCCGACAGCATTGCGCGCTATCTGGCGGATCACGCCCAGACCCTGGCGCTCAACACCCTGAAGCTGCGCCTGGCGGCGCTGGCCCGCTGGCACCAGGAACAGGGCTTTCCCGACCCTACCAAGGCGCCGCTCGTGCGCCAGGTGTTGAAGGGCATTCGCGAATGTCATCCCGCACTGGAAAAGCGGGCCAACCCCCTGCAACTGGATGCGCTGCGCGCGCTGGTGGAGTGGCTTACGCGGCAGGAAGCCAACCCCCAGCAGCGCTTGCGCGCCACCCGCGATCGCGCTCTGGTGTTGCTGGGGTTCTGGCGCGGCTTTCGCGGCGATGAACTGACCCGACTCCGCGTGGAGCAGATTCAGGTCTTTCCGGGCGAAGGGCTGGTGTTGTATCTGCCCCGCAGCAAGACCGATCGCAGCAGCCAGGGGCGCGAATACCGGGTGCCCGCCTTGAACCAGCTGTGCCCGGTTGCGGCCTACCAAGATTGGCAGACGCTATCCGGACTCACAGACGGCCCAGTGTTTCGCGGCATCGATCGCTGGGGCCACCTGGCAGAGTCCGCGCTGAACCCGCAGAGCATCGTGCCCCTGCTGCGCGCACTGCTGACCAGCGCGGATGTCGCAGATGCCCACCAGTACACCTGCCATTCTCTGCGACGAGGCTTTGCCAGCTGGGCCGGCAGCAACGGCTGGGATGTACAGGCGCTGATGGAATACGTGGGCTGGAAGGACATCAAATCGGCGCTGCGCTATATCGAGCGTGCCGATCCGTTTGCCCGCGGGCGGATCGAAGCCGCACTCCCGCCAGCCAGCGGCGGGGAATGACCAGGGTCAGGCCGGTGGGGAGTTTGGGTCATCGCTGATCTAACGGTTGGCACCGATGGTCGCTAGGCAAT
>JBMOPR010000528.1:0-14482 GCA_049323075.1 Pseudomonadota bacterium | reverse complement strand
ATGACCACCTTCCATTTTGCCGGCACCTGTCGCATGGGCACCCAGCCGGCCGATCCGGTGGATACGCGGCTGCGGGTGAAAGCGCTGGCCAATGTGCGCGTGGCCGATGCGTCTGTCATTCCGGAAATACCCGTATCCGCGCTCAATGCGCCGAGCATGATGATCGGCTGGCGCGCGGCGGATTTCATTGTCGCCGAACGCAGCCAGACGACAGCACCGGCGCGGGAAACCGATAGCAAGGATGCCGACAGGATCGCGTCCATCAAAAACACCACCGTGGCCCAGTCGGCCTGATTCCGGAGAGGACACCATGACCACGCAACCGCTTATCCAGCCGCAGGCCAGCTCGCCGGTCATGCCGGCCACCATCGAGTGTTTCAATCCTGCCACCGGCGAGCCGCTGGGCACGGTTCCCGCCCTGACGCCGGACGAAGTGCGCGGCGCTGTCGAGCGTGCCCGCATTGCCCAGCGCGCCTGGCGCAACAGCACCTTCCGCCAGCGCCGCGCGGTGCTGCAGCATATTCTGGATCACGTCATCGCCCATGATGACGAGCTGTGCGATTACGTGGTGAAGGATTCCGGCAAGACGTATGAAAACGCCATGCTCGGCGAGATCCTGCCGATCTGCAACAAGATCCGCTGGCTGCTGAAAAACGGCGAGAAGTACCTGAAGCCGGAGCGGGTTGGCTCCGGGCTGCTGCTGCACAAGAAGGCCCGCATCGAATATGTGCCGCTGGGCGTGGTGGCCTGCATCATTCCCTGGAATTATCCGCTGCAGAACATCATCAGTTCGCTGGTGGCGCCGTTGATGGCGGGCAACGCAGTGGTGGTGAAGGCATCCGAGGCGGTCGCCTGGTCCACCCAGCGGTTCCAGAAAATCACCGATGAAGCCCTGCGCAAGGAAGGTTTTTCTCCGGACACCGTGCAGATCATCAATGGCTACGGCGATACCGGCGCCGCACTGGTGCGGGCCAACGTGCAGAAAATTCTGTTTATCGGATCGGTGAACAATGGCCGCCGCATTATCGAAGGCAGTGCCGAGCATTTGACGCCGGTGGTGATGGAGCTGGGCGGCAAGGACCCGCTGATCGTGTGCAACGATGCGGATATTCCCAAGGCCGTGCATTCCGCGCTGGGCGGCATCTTTGTCAACCTGGGCCAGAACTGCATTGCGTCGGAACGGGTGATCGTGCTCGATGGTATCTACGATCGCTTCATGGCAGAACTGACAGCCCACGCCGGCAAACTGCGGCAGGGTGTGCCGCAGCGGGGCGGCAACGTGGATGTAGGCGCCATCACCACGGCGCAGCAGATCCGCGTCATCGACACGCTGGTGAACGACGCGCTCGACAAGGGCGCCACTGCCGTGATTGGTGGAGCCAAACGCGAGATTGGCAACGGCACCTTTTATCCACCCACCATCCTCACGAATCTGACCAGCGACATGCGCATCACCCGCGAAGAAATATTCGGGCCCGTGATGCTGGTGTTCAAAGTACGCAGCGAAGACGAAGCCATTGCGCTGGCCAACAGTACCGAGTTTGGCCTGCATTCCACCGTGATCACAGCAGATCACGAACGGGGCCGGCGGTTGGCGGCGCGGCTGGAAGCCGGTGCCACCTGCATCAACGATTTTGGCCTGTGCTATCTGAATCAGGATCTGCCTTTTGGCGGTGTGAAATATTCCGGCTTTGGTGTGATGAACGGCCGTGACGGCCTGCGTGCCTACACCACGCCCAAGGCGGTACTGGAAGATCGCGGCAGGTTTTCGCCGCCGCCGGCGCTGTATCCGGTGGGGCCGCAGGATTACGCCAAGGCGCGAGCCAGCGTGCGGCTGTTGTTTGCATCGCGGACGGGCGACCGGCTGAAAGGTCTGCTCACGCTACTGCGCATTGCGCTGTTCAAGAAATAGCGAACCAGGAATTCGAGTTACACGAAAACAAGTACCGGGAGATTATTATGGATCTGCAGTTCTTCATTATTCTCGGTGTCATCCTGACCTTCGATGGCATCCTGATGACGTTCATGGCTTGGGCGGCGCAGTCGTCGAGTCTGAAAAAATACCGCATTCGCACACCCACCACGTATCGCATTCCCAAGGCGAGAAAAGCCATCAATGTCGGGCTGAACGGCATACTGTCGATGGTATTCTTCGCCGCTGTTCTGCTTCACTTCGGCGACTACCTGATCAGCAGTGCACCGGTGAGCGGAGTGACGGTGTTCGGTGAAGTGCTGGCATCGCTGCTGCTGTACGATTTCATGTACTACTTCCTGCACCGTGGCATGCACAATCCCAAGGTCATGAAGTATGTCCATGGTGTGCACCATTTCGTGCGCTTCCCCACCTCCACCGAGAGCATCTACCTGCATCCGGCGGAAAATCTGGCGGGCCTGGGTCTTCTCTGCAGCGCAATGGCGATCATCGGGCCGGTGAGCGCGATCTCGTTCCTGATCATTTTCTTTATTCACTCCACCGTGAATATTCTGGTGCACTCCAACCTGAATCTGCCCCACCCGGCCTTCAAGCTGCTGAATTTCTGGGCCATCAAGCACGACCTGCACCACGGCAAGCATCTGAACCGCAACTACGCTTCCATCTTCCCGTTCTGGGATCTGATGTTTGGTACCTACGCATAAAACCGGCGTTCGAGGATGACGACAATGACCAAGACAAAAAGAAAAATTCTGGTGACGGGCGGCTGCGGCTTCATCGGCAGCAATCTGGTGAACGGATTCGCCGACGCGGGGCATGAGGTGACGGTGCTGGATTTCGGCGGCAAGCCGTTCCGCAACGACGTGAAATTCCTGAACCTGAATATCTGCGATCGCAAGGCCGTGATCGATGCCTGTTCCGGCATGGATTCCATCATCCACAATGCATCCATCGTGCACACCAAGCACAACCAGGAAGATATCGTGTGGGATGTGAACTACGGCGGCACCCTGAACATCATCGAGGCCTGCAAGCAGCACCGGATTCCACGGCTGGTGTACATCAGTTCCGCCAGCGCGGTGTATGAAGGCAACGACATTGAATATGGCGACGAGACCTTGCCGTACTCCACGATCTCGCAGGCGCCTTATGCCGACAGCAAGATCCAGGCGGAAAAGGAAGTGCTGGCGTTCAGTGGTACCACTGTCACCCAGTGCTGCGCCATTCGCCCCCATGTGGTGTTCGGTGCCGGCGACAACCGCTTCATGCCGGCCATTCTGCAGAAGGCAAAGGAAGGCAAGCTCAAGCGCGCCATTGGCAATCGCGACAAGCTGTCGGACTTCACCTACGTGTCCAATCTGGTGGATGCGGTGGTGATGGCGGAGGAAAATCTTCTCAAGGGATCACCGGTGTGCGGTCAGGCCTATTTCATCACCAATGGCGAGCCGATGGCGTTTTTTGATTTCGTCGAGAAGGTGCTGGTGGAGCTGGGTTATCCGCGCATCACGGGCAAGGTGCCCTACTGGCTGGCGTACACGGTGGCTGCGATTGTCGAAGGCATCGACACCTTGAAGGGCGGTACGCTGAATGCGGAAAATGGCCTCACGCGTTTTTCCGTGCGTTACATGGTGACGCATCACTATTACAGCATCGAAAAGGCAAAGCGGGATTTCGGCTGGACGCCCCGGGTGAACCTGACCGAAGGCATTCGCCTGACCGTAGAAGCGCTGAAGCAGGATGCCAGCGTGCAACGCCAGCTCAGCGCCTTGCGCGCCGCCTGAGGATCGCATCATGAGGAGAATGTCATGAGCCGCACCGCGTATGTCACCGGCAGCACCGGATTTCTCGGCCTCAATATTGTGGAGTGTCTGCTGGATCAGGGCTGGAACGTGATTGCCCTGCGCCGCAAGTCGTCGAACACCCGCGACCTGGACCGGATGAAAGTGACGCAGGTGGAAGGCGACGTCACCAATATCGAATCCCTGCGCCGCACCATGCCGGAAAAAGTCGATGCCGTGTTCCATGTGGCGGCGGACACCGGCATGTGGTCGAAGCTCAACGAACGCCAGAACCACATCAATATCGACGGCACCCGCAATGTGGTGCAGGTGGCGCTGGAAAAGAAAATCGGGCGCTTCATTCACACCTCGTCCATCGGTGCGTTCGGCAATATCCATGGCCCGGTGATCGATGAGCAGACGCCATCGCAGGCGATGGTCAGCCCGATCAACTATTACCGCAGCAAATATCTGTCGGAGCAGGAAGTCTTCGCCGGCATCAAGCGCGGGCTGGATGCGGTGATTCTGAATCCGGCGCAGATCGTCGGGCCTTATGATTACAACTACACGCCGCTGATCATCGATACCATCAAGAAGGGCGGTATGGTGGCGGTGCCCAAGGGCAGCAGCGTGCTGGGGCATGTGAAGGATTACGCCCGCGCTCACGTGGCGGCTTACGAAAAAGGCCGCACTGGCGAGCGCTATCTGCTGGGCGGCGTGCACGCAACCTACGGCGAGATTTTCCAGTCCATTGGCCGGATGGTCGGGCGCAAAACGCCAACGCTGGCCTTTCCTGCAGGGCTGATGTCATTACTTGCGGTCGTCATCGACAAAGTGTCCTACTTCACCAACCGGGAGCCGATCCTGTGTCCGGAAAAGGTGATCCTGCTGAATAATCCGGTACGCATCAGTTCGAAAAAAGCCGAACGGGAACTGGGTTTCACCACCTGCTCGCTGGATGAAATGTTCCGCGACTGTTATGAGTGGATGAAAACGGCCGGTCTGGCCTGATTTTTGTGGCAGTGGCAGCACTGCCTGTTTTGACCTCACGGGAGCTTGACTATGTTTTTGAAACAGATGGCTGGCGCACTGGCGCTGGGCGGCTTGGTATTGCCGGCGTTTGCCGCCGAAAAAGGCTGCGAAGGTCTGCCCACGCACGCGCAACTGAAAGCGGCGCTCACTGACGCGCGCAAGGCGCAGAACGCGGGCTTTGATCTGGATATGTGGGGCACGCTGGTGAACCGCGATGGCGTGGTGTGTGCAGTGGCATTCACCGGCAAGGATCGCGGCGACCAGTGGCCGGGCAGCCGGGTTATTTCCGCGCAGAAAGCCTACACCGCCAACGCCTTCAGTCTGCCCGGCCTGGCACTGGCCACGGCCAATCTGTACAGCGCGGTGCAACCGGGCGGCAGCCTGTACGGCCTGCAACACAGCAATCCGGTGGACACCGATGCGGCCTATGAAGGCAAGGCGGAAAAATTCGGCCAGACCGATGATCCCATGGTGGGCGAGCGTGTTGGCGGTGTGAACGTGTTCGGCGGCGGGCTGGGTCTGTACAACGCGCAAGGCAAGTTGATTGGCGCGCTGGGTGTGTCCGGTGACAGCTCCTGCGCCGATCATTTCATCGCGTGGCGCGCCCGCCACAGCCTCAAGCTGGATTATGTGCCTGCTGGTGTGGTGAACGGTGTTGACCAGATCAGTTTCAGCGGTGGCTGGAGCCAGCCGCACTGCAAGGATGCGGCAGCGGAAGATGCAACACTGGCCACACTGCCGGCAACGGCGAAAAAGCCCTGAGCTTCACTCAAAAAACAGCGACGAAGGCCGGTCACACCGGCCTTTTTCTTGCGTAAACCTGACGACGCCGGCTAGTGCGCGGCCGCCAGCGTTTGTACCCGCGCAAAGGAACACAGCACCGGTTTCACCAGCCGCTTGAATACGCCGGTGTCCATCTTGATGACTTCGGTGTGGGTGCCGGCGTTGAAGGCGATCCAGTCGTCGGTCAGCAGCGCGCGTTCCATGTACACCTTCATCCCGTACAGATTGCCCAGCGGCGGCATGCCACCGGTTTCGCACTGGGGAAAGCGTTCGCGGAATTCATCCTCGCTGGCCAGACGCAGGTCGCGCACTTTCATGATCATCTTCAGCAGGTTGCCGTTGATGCGCTGATGTGCGGGCAACACTGCCATCGCCAGTTCACCATCGCCCCAGACGATCACGGTCTTGGCCAGTTGTGCGCCGGGGATGTGGGCTGATTGCGCAATCTCCTGGGCGGTCACCGCCGGCGGATGATTGTAGCTGTGGTAATTCACGTTGTTGTGGTCGAGAAATTCGGTCACTGGTCTGACTGGCATGGCACACCTCCCGTGCGTCATCGCATCCACTGTTGCCAAGGTGCAGAAAAAGCATAGGTCCGCGCGCGGGGGAGCGAAAAGAACGAAGGGGAATATCGAATCTTCCAATTGGATTTAAGGCGCTGTCAAAATTGCCTCAGACTGTTGGCGCGGGCAGGATCACACTGAATGTGCTGCCTTCCCCGTGCACGCTGTGGAAGTTGATGCGCCCGCCCAGCAGCCCCACCAGCTGCGCGGTGATCAGCAGCCCCAGGCCGGTGCCCTGGATGCGCTTTTCCCGTGCTTCCCGCGCCCGGCCGAATTCCTTGAACAGTTTCTGCTGGTCCTCCGGGTGAATGCCGATGCCGGTATCGTGAAAATGCAGCGCCACGGCGGCGCCGATCTCGTCGTGCTGCAGCGTTGCCACTTCCAGCGTCACCGTGCCGCGTTCGGTGTATTTTATGGCGTTGGACAGCAGGTTGTTGCAGATCTGCACCAGCTTGCCGCGGTCGGTATGCAGCACCGGCAGTGTGGGTGGCTGCACCAGTGCAAACGCCAGTCCTTTGGCTTTCGCCATCTGGGTGAATTCGCTGCGGGCCTGTTCGAGGAAGGTCAGCAGGTCCACCGCGTCGTGATCCACATCCATGCGGCCGGCTTCGATCTTCGACAGATCCAGAATGTCGCTGATCAGGCCCAGCAGGTGGTGGGCGTTGCGCTGCACGGTTTCCAGTGCGTCGCGGTGGCGGGGTGTCAGGTAGTCGGCGGTCTTCAACACTTTTTCGGTAAAGCCGATGATGGAATTCATCGGCGTGCGCAATTCGTGGGACACGTTGGCCAGAAACAGGGATTTGTAGCGGCTGGCCTGTTCCAGCTCACTGATAAAGCGCTGGCGCTCGGTAACATCGGTGATCGACGCCAGCACATGCTGCCGGCCCAGCCAGGGCAGCGGTTGCAAGGCGATTTCCACGGGAATTTCATAACCGTCGCGGTGCAGCGCCACCAGATCGGGCCGGCCCGACATTTTGCGGGCTTCCGGTCGGGTCCAGTAACTGCGGGTGTGTTCCGCATGGTCGGTGTGGCCCCGGGCAGGAATCAGCCGGGTGATGGGGCTGTCGACCAGTTCCGCCACGTCGTAGCCAAACAGGCGGCAGGCGCTGGCATTCGCCAGTACGATGCGGTTGTCGCGGTTCACCAGCACCAGGCCGTTGGGCGCTGCCTCGAACAGACTGGTGATGCGCTGTTCCAGTTCACGCCGCGCGGTGATGTCTTCGGAAATGCCCAGCAGGAACTGGGGCTGGCCGCGGGTGTTGCGCAGCGGGATCTTGCGGGTGTGCAGCCAGCGCACGCCGGCGCCGGTGGTGATGCACTCCTCGGCGATATCGACAATGTCGTTGCCCGCCAGCACGGCGCGGTCGGTGGCGGTGAAAAAATCCGCCTGTTCAGCCGGAAAAAAATTGTAGTCGTTCTTGCCGATCAGTTCGTCGCGGTTCTGGCCCAGCAGGGCCTCACCGTACTTGTTGATGCGCTGGAACCGCAGTTCGGCGGCGTCCTTCACGAACAGCATCAGCGGAATGTTTTCGATGATGGATTCGGCGAACTGCTTGGCCTGGGCTTCCTCCTCGCGCGCCTGCTGGGAATCCGCCATCAGGCTCATCAGCACTTTCTGGGAAATCCGCTGCTGCTCTTCCCCCGTGTCGCCGGACCCGGGGCGCAGGCCGGCAAACAGTGCCAGCCAGCCCAGCAGTTGCAGCAGCAGGAATTCCGGCGTGGCGGGCGAGAACCCCCAATGGGCACCCAGATGCAGCAGCAGGCATACCTGCAGGCCAAGGTCGATGCGGCCGGGA
Organism: Pseudomonadota bacterium; assembly: GCA_049323075.1. Taxonomy (GTDB): domain Bacteria; phylum Pseudomonadota; class Gammaproteobacteria; order Pseudomonadales; family Ketobacteraceae; genus Ch67. Next base: position 6,597 of record JBMOPR010000528.1, on the reverse strand, counting down.
TTGTGGCGGCGGGACAGGATCAGTGCGATCAGGCATCCACACAGCAGCAGTGCGGCCGCCTGGAGGATGATGCCCCGCAGGGTGGCGGAAAGGGGAATGCCGTTGACCTGCAGCAGCAGCGCCAACACCGCGGTGGCCACGGCCAGCGCTATGCCAATGGCCAAGCGTCCGGGGGCTGGGTCCTGCTGCTGCGGGCGCAGCCAGACCAGCAAGGCGCCGCTGGCCAGGACCACACCGTGCAGCATTCCACTCCAGTCTGTCACCGTGGTTGCAGTGCCGGATGCCAGCCAGGGCGCCAGTCCCAGCAGGCCGGCGCACAGTGCCATCAGCCCGGGCCAATAGGCCGCACCGGCGGAACCACTGCCCAGCGCCAGCAGGGCACACAGCAGGGCCGCCATCACCGTGCCACCCTGCAGTGCCGCCAGGGCGGCGGGTGCCAGGGTCACGGCCGGGGCCGCCAGAATCCAGCCCAACAGTGCCAGGCCCGTCAGGGGCAGGATCAGCAGGGACGGATTCAGCATCCGCCCGGACGGGTTCGCGTCAGTGTTTACCGGCATAAGGTCAGGCGGAATCGGCCCGGGGTTGCGTCAAAGGGATGAAGTCACCGCTGCAGGGTTCGTTCCAGTTGGGGACCGGAATCAGCCCCGCCCCGGCAGCATGCGGCGCAGGGTATTGTCGCGCATGAAGTAGTGATGGAACAGCGCCGCTGCCGCATGCACGCCAATCAGCACATAGCCGACGCTGGCGCCGATCTCGTGCAGTTCCTCGAACTGCTCCGCCAGGGCATGATTTTTCCCAACCAGGGCAGGCAGTTCCAGACCGAAGAAGGGTATCGGCTGGCCTTCGGCGCTCAGGATGATCCAGCCGCCCAGGGGCATGCCGATCATGAGTGCATACAGGGCCAGGTGCACTGCCTTGGACAGCAGCAGCTGCCAGGTGGGCGCGGGGGGCGTGATCGCCGGTGCGGCACCGCCGGCAAAGCGGGCTGCCAGCCGCAGCCACACCAGTGCGAATACGCTCAGCCCCAGCATGAAGTGAGTGCTTTTCATCAGGATGCGGGGATCGCTGCCCTTCGGAAAAAAGCCCTTCAGCTCCATGCAGGCGTAGACCACCACCAGCAGTACCAGCATCAGCCAGTGCAGGGCGATCAACGGGTTGCTGTAACGGTTGGCGGAATTGCTCCAGCTCATGAAGTGCTCCTGTATTGATAAAGTGATTGTGTAGATCAGGCTTTCTTGCGCGCGTGCAGCCAGGTGCCCAGGAAAATCGCGCCGATGTTGATCGCCAGCAGCGTGCCTTCCGCCAGGGCCGACAGCGTCTCGTCCCGCATGATCGCAAACACCAGCACTGCCACCAGCGCCAGCACGCCCGCCAGCATATATTCGCGGTCGTTGGCGATGCGGGCGCAGACATAGGCGCCCAGCAGCGATGCCAGCATGCCTACGGCGGTAAACCCATAGCCCAGCGGCGAATTCATCACCGCCGGCATGACGTCATTGATGCGCTGTTCCATGTCGCCGATGGGCGCGTTGTCCCGCATCAGCATGCCCATTACCACCAGGCTCAGCACCACGCCGGCGCCGGTGGACAGGCCCATGTCGATGGCGATACCCACCGCCAGCGCCACCAGCTTGTTGCCCTTGCGCTCATCGCCAACGGTGGCGGTGGGGCTGGTGTAAAAATCGTTCATGCCAAAATGCTCCTCTGAGGGCGGAAGCGCAATGTTAGTGCATTTTGCCTAATGATCTTGCAGGAAATTTGCAGGGGCCGGCTTGATCCAGGTCCGGTTGCGACGGGGCCGGGCCCTGATGTGCCGGACGCGGCAATTTGCGGCTATCTTTGCTACTGTACCTGCAACCGTACCGATCACAGGAAGAGAGGCGCAACGATGACAGCATCCACAATAAAAACACAAGTCAGCCCGCAGGAATGGCAGCAGCGGATCAACCTGGCGGCCTGCTACCGGCTGGTGGCCCTCTATGGCTGGGACGACCTGATTTTCACCCACATTTCCGCCCGCGTGCCCGGCCCCGAGCACCATTTCCTGATCAATCCCTACGGCATGATGTTCGACGAAATCACCGCCTCCAGCCTGGTGAAAGTGGACCTGCAGGGCAACAAGGTGATGGACAGCGACTACGACATCAATCCCGCCGGCTTCACCATCCACAGCGCCATCCACGGCGCACGGGAAAATGCCCAGTGTGTGCTGCATGTTCACAGCATCAATGGCGTGGCGGTGTCGGCGCAGAAGCAAGGCGTGCTGCCACTGTCGCAGCAGTCGATCTTCGTCTTGTCATCGCTGGCCTATCACGATTATGAAGGCGTGGCATTGCGCGACGATGAAAAGCCGCGCCTGGTGCGGGACCTGGGCGACAAGAATTTCCTGATGCTGCGCAACCACGGCCTGCTCACCGTGGCCGAGACCATCCAGGATGCGTTTCTCTACATGTACCTGTTCGAGGCCACCTGCATGATCCAGGTGCGGGCCCAGTCCGGCGGCGGCGACCTGATTTCCGTCCACCCGAAGATCATCGAAACCGCCATGGCCCAGGCGGCGCAGGTGACGCGGCAGGCGGGTGGCGGCCTGGCCTGGCCCGGGTTGCTGCGCAAGCTGGACCGGGTGAATCCGGGCTACGCCAGCTGATATCACCTGCTAGACTTCAGGGTCATATCCCCCTTGAATCCAGGACGACTATGGCGGGTGCCGGACCATCGCCGCAGGTACACCTGATCGACGACGACGATATCATTCTGGAACTGATGGCCACCCTGGTGGAATCCATCGGCGCCAGGGCGTCCGCGTTTCGTTCTGCCACCGTCTTTCTCGAGCAGTACAGCCCCGGCCCCTGCGAATGCGTGGTGTCCGACGTGCGCATGCCGGGGGTCAGCGGCCTGCACCTGCAGCGTGAACTGCAGACCCGCTTCGAAGTGCCCCCGCCCCTGATCCTGGTCACCGGCTATTCCGAGGTGAGCGCGGCGGTGGAGGGCATGAAGCAGGGCGCCTTCGATTTCGTGGAAAAACCCCTCGATGGTCACCGTTTCCTGGAAAAGGTACAGGCCGCCCTCAACCTGAGCCGTGACCTGCACCAGGCCCGGCTGCAGCGCTCTGCCCGGTCTGCCCGTCTGGCCCTGCTGACCCCCAAGGAACGTGAGGTGCTGGATGAAGTGCTGCAGGGATTGTCCAGCAAGGAAATCGCGCAGCGGCTGGGACTGAGTGTGCGAACTGTGGAGAACCACCGTGCCCATCTGATGGATAAACTGCGGGTGAAATCAGCGGTGGAACTGGTGCGGGATTTTTTGCCGCGCGGTGAGCACTGATGCCGCATCCATTCAGGGGAATCTCATTTTGATTCACATGTTCGATCGTTTATATGCATCGATCGCGAATCGTCAAAGAACGCCGATTTGCTGACAAGCATCGAGAAACGGCTTTCTGAGGAAATTGCAATCTGCGTACGGTCGGCTCTGCGCCTGTTGGGCGCGCATAGTCAGAATGTCGGCGGGCTGCTTGCCATACGCAGTGCATTCGTCCAGTACTTGTGTCAGCCAATATTTGCCGTCGTTTTCTCCACAAAGTTTGGCTTTGTAGCGCTCCTCAATACCGTACACATCTTTCCAGGTGTCAAGTTCTTCTGTCAGTGCCGCAGGGCCGAATTGCAGGTTGATGTCAGCAGGCGTCAACTTGCCTATGTCGGCGTGCTGTAACGTCACTTCCAATAGTACGGCATGGCTCGTTGCAGCATACGGATTGAAGGCCTTGCGCCGCCCGGCTTGATTGTGTGCCGGGTCTTTGCTGAGTTTATAGGTGCTGTTGCACTCGTGGCAGGCGGGTGCCAAATTGCGAAAATTGATTGAGTTGAAGGGGTAAAGTGCCTTGGGCAGGTAGTGGTCGTAGGCCTCCCGTTTGCTGTGGTGCTCGCCCTTGATATCGCCGATGCCACAAAACGGGCATTTGCCTGCTTTGTTGGTTTGAACAAAAGTCTGATAGTGATTATCGATGTCGCCGATCTTCGCACGCAACGCGGCTAAGCCAAGCAGTGAAGGCGAGTACAGCCCCTTGAAAAAGCTAGCCAGTTGTTTTTCAAGGTCTTCGTGGGTCGCGGCTATGTCGGCATAACGGGCCAGCTGCACCGACGGATCATTTGCGCACACTTTTTCTAGATCGTTGTTGCTTTGATACCAGAGTTGAAACTCGCCGATCTGCGCTACTGTGAGTGACGAAAACAAACTGTAGATTCGTTCTACATGACCATAGAAAAAATCAGCACCCTGCGTGTCGGAGTAGTAAAACGCCTCCATCAGCTCGCGTAATTCTGCGTTGGCGTCGAACACGTGCAGCCCAAATAGTCCTGTCGCTGGCGCCTTGCACCACACATCATAAAAAATGAAGTCGATGAATGCCTGCATCTTTTCCATCTGGTGCGGCACGTAGATATAGGGAAACAGCATTAGTCCTGCGCCTCTTCGTTATTTGGTTGATCGCTATCGAGGATGGCCTTTACCAGCAGCAGCTTTTCTATCGAGTCGCCCAGTTGCTGGTGGATTTCAGTGATCAATGCTTCCTTGTCCTCGTTGCCATGTTCAAATCGTGTCCGCAACGCTTCCAATATGGCTTGCGCATGGCCGCCAATGGTCTCGCGTTTGCCGAAGGTTTTCATCGTGATCTTATTGATTGATGCACCCAGGGTGTTGTAATCCGGGTGGCTGATGCTGACTTCGCCGCTGGTGTTGTCCTTGGAAAACACCAGCACCTTGTCGGGCTTGCTGTCGGAAATCAGGAAAGGGCTATGCGTGGTAACCAGCATTTCCGGAGTTCGTTCCGCTCCTTCAAAACAATCGTTCAATAGACTGATGAAGCTTGCTCGCCAGCTGGGGTTGAAGTGGGTTTCAGGCTCATCCAGTAATACCAAGCTGTTGGTGTTTTTAAACAATAAGCAAAGGCCCAGGCTGTGAAGCAATTGGTGTTCGCCATCCGATAAATCTTTCAGCATCACCGACTGAGCGAGTCCCTGTTTGGCAAAGCGTACAAACTTGAACCGCATTACTCTTTCGTCGGACGCAAGTGTTGGTATGGTTTCACTTACATAGTGACTATCAGAAGCATACACATCCTGTTTAGTGGCATCACTCACGGCGTAAAGATTGAGCGTTAACAGGATTTGAAGTGACTGAAACAACTCGATCGCATCAGTAAAGTTGCTTTTAAACGCCCGGGAAGTAGCCTCATTCACCCAGTAATCTAAAATCAGTTCGCCGCGCTCATGGTCTTCAAAATAACAGGTGCTGCATTTCTTCAGTTTGTCGATCAGTTCGTAACTGGTCTTTTCTTCCATTTTCTCGAAGCTGCGTAAAATTGGAAGAGAGTAATCATATGCCCCGGAATTTCCCTCTGACTGAGTCACAATGCTGTTGGAATAACTTTGATGGCTGCTGGGATTGATGGGCACTGGATGGCGTAGGACAATTCTGAACTCCAGCAATCTTTCTAACCCTAGCGACTGCTGGAAGGGCCGCAAGTGCGCGGATGGAAAAAACAGATAAATACAGATCGATATGGCCTGGCTAAACGAGTTATCCAGATACACCAAGCGCGACTCTGGCTGGCCGGGATAATTTTCTCTTCTGTTGAGATAGTTGATGTATTCATCCAGCTGCACAAAGCGCATTTTAAAAAACGGCAAGCTGAGTATTTCATTTTCACCGGATGAATAGCCCAGTACAAACTTGGGTAGCAGCTCTAGTGACTCTTGTCGATCCGATTGTTGATCGCGGGAAAAATCGTTGCGGTTCAGCCATTCGATTGTGGGCTCCCCACCGATCGATTTTTTAATGACTACGTGGGCCTCATGCCATGTGACAGGGCTGGTGTAGTCTTGAACTGGTATTAGATACTCCAGCTCATAGGCATCAGGCTTGCAGCGGCTTGAATCCAGCAATAATTGTGTCTCACCTGTTACGATGTTTTCGAATCTGGGCACAAAAAAGAGCAATCGGCTTTCAATATTAAAAAAAATCGCTGCCAGCGCCTCCAGCAGATTGGATTTGCCACTGCCGTTGGGGCCAGCACAAACGAACGGAGCGAAGCCTTCTGGCTGCGCAAGTTCATCTTGCAAATTCCACTCGGTGCGGAAATGATGTTCAAAATCACAGGGCAGGCTGCGAAAGCCTGCCGGGTCGGTGATCTTGATGCGCAGCAGTTTCATAACGTCACAGTCTTAAGCTGAATGCTGCTGCCTGTTTCATCAAAAATCTGCGTAAGGGTGCCAGCAGCCAATGACTTAAACACCCAGTCTTTGATGTGTTCGTGGTTGTTAGCGCCTAGCTCAACGCCGACGGACATGAAGCTGGTGTCCGGGAGCAGTTCCTCCAGCCTGGATTGAGCCGCTACCATAAAGCGTTGCAGAGAAAAAGGCGCATCACCCAGCTGTGTACGATAGGCCTCGAGCCATTGCGTCATCAATGCCTCACGCGCTTCAGCATTTCCAAACGCATCCGGCAACCTGTCGCTGTCGGGAAGGTTGATGTCAGGGCCTTGTTCAGCGTGACCGTTTAACGGTTCTGCTGCTACGACTTTTTCTTCTGCAGGGTCTGTGT
>JBMOPR010000527.1:0-14500 GCA_049323075.1 Pseudomonadota bacterium | reverse complement strand
ACGTGGACAACACCTTCTGGTCGATCGAAACCTTCATGGGCCTGTGGGTGGAAGTGCGTCCGTTCGACCGCCTGCGCCTGTATGCCAGCGCCGGCCCGCTGCTGATCTACGGCCGCGCAGACGAAGAAGGCCCGGATGAAAATGATCAGCCGACACCGACGCCCAGCTCGGTGGTCGTCACCAACGACAGCCACCACGACACTGACTGGAGCCCCGGCGGCTACGTACGCGCCGGCGTGGACATCCGCCTTACCGAACACACCTGGGCCGGCATCAACGTACGCCACATGAAAACCGACATGGATCTGGAAGAATCCATCGGCCACTTCGACATCGACGGCAATCTGTATCTGCTGAGTATTACCAACCGCTACTGAGATTGAACCTCAGTGCCGGTCGCGGAAAATCACCACGCCATCGGTCCGGTCGTGGTGATCATCCTCATGCTCCACCGGCTCCACTTCCTTGGGCCGGATGCTCTGGTAACCGCACGCGTTGCACTGGGCGATATCATCACCGTTCCGGTGAAACACGTAGATCTTGTCTTCCAGTCCGCACTGAGGGCACTTGGCCCCCGCGATGAATTGTTTTTTCACGCCGCCAGCCCGCTATGCCGCAGCAACGCATCTACCTTTGGTTCCCGGCCGCGGAATTTCTTGAACAGATCCATCGGTTCTTCCTCGCCGCCTTTTTCCAGGATGTTTTCCCGGAACGAACGACCGGTCTCGCCGTTGAAAATGCCTTCTTCCTCGAAACGCGAAAACGCATCGGCCGACAGCACTTCGGCCCACTTGTAGCTGTAATAACCCGCTGCATAACCACCGGCAAAAATATGGCTGAAGCTGCACTCGAAGCGGTTGAACGCCGGCGGCTTGATCACCGCCACCTGCTTGCGCACATCCTCCAGCACCGCATGAATGTCCATGCCCGGCTTGTAATCACGGTGAATGCGGAAATCGAAAATGGAAAATTCCAGCTGGCGCACGATCATCATCGCCGACTGGAAATTTTTCGCCGCCAGCATCTGCTCCAGCATTTCCTGCGGCAGCGGCTCACCGGTCTCGTAATGGCCGGACATCAGCGGAATCGCTTCTTTTTCCCAGCACCAGTTTTCCAGAAACTGGCTGGGTAGCTCCACTGCATCCCAGGCCACGCCGTTGATGCCGGACACCGCGCCGTCATCCACCTTGGTCAGCATGTGATGCAGGCCGTGGCCGAATTCATGGAACAGGGTGGTGACTTCACTGTGCGTGAGCAGGGCAGGCTTGTCGCCCACCGGGCCGTTGAAATTGCAGGTCAGGTACGCCACCGGCAATTGCAGGCTGCCATTCAACGTGCGTCGGCGCACGCGGCATTCGTCCATCCAGGCGCCGCCGCGCTTGTTGGCGCGGGCGAACAGGTCGAAATAGAAACCGGCAATTTCCTCGTCCGCCTCGAACACGCGATAGAAACGCACGTCGGGGTGATAGCGATCGACGGATTCATCCAGCTGGAAGGTCACGTCAAACAGGCGACGCGCAATTTCAAACAGCCCTGCCAGCACTTTTTCCAGCGGGAACCAGGGCCGCAGTGCTTCCTGCGAAATCGCGAAACGTTGCTGCTTGAGTTTTTCGCTGTAGTAGGACACGTCCCATGCTTGCAGATCGTCGGCGTTGCAGTAGTCCACGGCGAATTCGGTCAGCTCGCGGATTTCCTGTTTGGCCGCCGGCAGTGCCTTGCGCGCCAGATCCTGCAGGAATTCCATCACCTGATCGGTGGTCTCGGTCATCTTGGTGGCGATGGAGCGCTCGGCATAATTGGCAAAGCCCAGCAGATTGGCCAGCTCGTGGCGCAGCGCCAGAATTTCCTGCATCAACGGATTGTTGTCGAACTTGCCGGCGAACGGGCCCTGGTCCGACGCCTTGGTGTTGTAGGCTTCGTAAAATTCGCGGCGCAGGGTACGGTTATCGCAGTAGGTCATCACTGCGATATAGACGGGAATATCCAGCGTCAGCAGCCAGCCTTCCAGATTCCTTTTCTGCGCGGCGATCCGGGCAGCCTGCAGCTGGGTTTCCGGCAGGCCTTCCAGCAACGTCACATCCATCACGTGTTTGCTGAAAGCATTGGTGCAGTCGAGCACGTTTTCAGAAAACTTGCTGGTGAGTTCCGACAGGCGCTTGCTGATCTCGCCGTAACGTTTCTGCTGCTCCGGCGGCAGATCGATGCCGGACAGGTGAAAATCGCGCAATGCATTGTCCACCACCTTTTTCTGCGCCTGGGTCAGTTGCGCAAACTGCGGCGAATTCTTCAGCTCCGTGTACGCCTGGAACAGCCCCTTGTGCTGGCCCAGCTCGGTGCCGTATTCCGACAGCTTCGGCAGGCAGCTGTTGTAGGCATTGCGCAGGGCCTCGCTGTTCAGCACGCCATTGAGGTGGCCCACCGGCGACCAGGCATTGCTCAGGCGGTCATTCAGTTCCTCGAACGGCAGCAGGAAGTTCTCCACCGACACATCGTGCTGCTGCACATGGGCGACGATGGCTTCGATCTGCTGGCGGTTTTCAGTGAGGATGGTGTCGATGGCGGGAACAACGTGCTCGGGCTTGATCTGGCTGAACGGGGGCAGGCGATGGGAGGCAAGCAGTGGATTCATGATGACCGGGGACCTGATAGAGGGACATGGGCCTAGTGTAACCACCCTGTGCCTGATCACCAAGGGCTGCCCGCCAGACCACGGCCGGTCTGGCGGGGTGCCTGAGATTGCCCGGGGGGAAGCGGTCAGTCCTTCTTGTGGTGCTCCGCCAGCTCCTTGCGCTGTTCGTCGGTCAACAGCTTGTAGATCTTGTTGTGGGCATCGGCCATTTTCAGCATGTGCTCGCCCTGCAGCTTGGTCTGGGCGTCCACCAGCTTTTTCATTTTGCCGGCATCGTAATCCGCCGACAGGGGCAGTTCATGCATCTGCTGCTGCAGCTTGTGCATTTCCTTGCGGAATGTGCGGTGAACGGGGATCTGGGCGTAGGTGATTTCGAAAATCTTGTCGCGCTGTTCCTCTGTCAGGTCGATGCCGCGCAGGAACGGTGGCTTGTGATCCATGTCGCCCATACCGCCGTGCATGCCTTTGCCCATCATTCCACCGCCCATCATGCCCATGCCGGATTTGCCCGGGCACTGCTTGGTTTGCTCGTGGTCGTGGCGGTGTTCCGCCATGGAGGTGGTGGCGAAAGCCAGGCCGCTGGCCAGCAGCAGCGAGGCGAGGATTCGGCTGGATGATTTCATGAGGAAGTCTCCTGAAGATAAGTCTGTTGCCGTTTGATTTGCGCCGGGATGAACGGTTCCCAATCCGGCGACCTGGAACGGAGTATGACAGTGCTTTGTGCAAGTTCCGGTGAGAAATGTGGAAACAGTATGGAAGGTGACGCCGCCGGAGGATTGATTGAAATCAAGGGTGCCCGTTATGGACAAAAAAACCCCGCAGGGTGGGAGTCCTGCGGGGTTCAACTCAACACAATTATTACCGGCACCAGATTAGCGCTGCGTCGCCTGCCTGAAAATGCGACCAATTGTCGCAGGGCAGCGAACACGGCTGTCACATTCAAAATCCAGCCCGCAACTCCTTGATTACCGGAGCGGTACTGGGCATCACGCCGCGCCACAGACGGAACGATTCCGCCGCCTGCTCCACCAGCATGCCCAGACCATCGAATGCTTTTTCCGCACCGTGCTGCAGCGCCCAGGCGTTGAACGGCGTGGCGTCCTTGCCGTACATCATGTCGTACACCCAGGTGTGGGGGCCGACCACCGACGCCGGCAGTTCCGGCACGCTGCCGCCCAGGCTGGCAGAGGTGCCGTTGATGATCCAGTTGAACGGCCCTTCCAGCCGGTTCATGGCAACCGCGTCGATGCGGCCCAGGTCCTGGAATTCCTGCGCCAGCTCCCGCGCTTTTTCAAAGGTGCGGTTGGTGATGATCACCTGGGCGGGATTTTCCTTCAGCAACGGTGCCAGCACACCGCGCACTGCGCCTCCGGCACCCACCACCAGCACTTTCTTGCCGGTGAAACGGCCGTCATGGTTATGGGTGATGTCGCGCACCATGCCCACGCCATCGGTATTGTCGCCAAACAGCGAGCCGTCAGTGCGCACCACAATCGTGTTCACGGCTTTCGCCCGCTCCGCCCGCTCGCTGCGCTTGTTCACCAGATCAAAGGCTTCCAGCTTGAATGGCACCGTAACGTTGATGCCTTTGCCGCCCTCGGCGCGGAAATTGTCCACTGCCTCGCGGAAACCCTCTTCGGGCACCAGCAAGGCGGTGTAGGTCATGTCCTGATCCGTCTGCAATGCAAACGCCTTGTGGATCTGCGGTGATTTGGAATGCTTGATGGGATTGCCCATCACGGCGTAGCGATCAATGCTCATGCTTCTATCCATTGGCGTGCACCGAGAAAATCCGTGTACAGGCGCGCTTCCGCGGTGCCCGGTTCCGGGTGCCAGTTGTATTTCCAGCTCACCAGCGCCGGCAGCGACATCAGGATCGATTCGGTGCGGCCGCCGGTCTGCAAACCAAACAAAGTGCCGCGATCATAGACCAGGTTGAATTCCACGTAACGGCCCCGACGGTAGAGCTGGAATTCGCGCTGTGGTTCCGTGTACGGCAGATGCTTGCGCTTCTGCACCAGCGGACGGTAGGCCTTGATGAAGGCGTCACCCACGCTGCGCATGAAGGCAAAACATTTCTCGTATTCCCACTGGTTGAGGTCGTCGAAAAACAGGCCGCCGACACCGCGGGTTTCGTTGCGGTGTTTCAGGAAGAAGTATTCGTCGCACCATTTTTTGTAGCGCGGATACACATCGGCGCCGAAGGGATCGCACGCGGCTTTGGCGGTCTGGTGCCAGTGCACGCAGTCCTCTTCGAAACCGTAATAGGGGGTCAGGTCGAAGCCGCCGCCGAACCACCACACCGGGTCGGCACCGTCTTTCTCGGCGATGAAGAACCGCACGTTGGCGTGGGAGGTCGGCACCAGCGGGTTGCGCGGATGGATCACCAGCGACACCCCCATGGCCTGGAACCGGCGCCCTTCCAGTTCGGGCCGGTGGGCAGTGGCGGACTTGGGCAGGCCATCGCCATACACATGGGAAAAGTTCACCCCGGCCTTCTCGAATACGGTGCCCCCTTCGAGCACGCGGGAACGACCACCGCCGCCGGCCTCGCGGGTCCAGCTGTCTTCAAGGAAGGTCTGTCCGTCTGTTTCTTCTTCGGCCAGCTGGCGGCAGATATCATCCTGCAAGGCAAGCAGGTAGCGTTTCACCGCGTCCAGATCGATGGTCGTCATACGTCTTCCCCCGTGCTCCATGGCATCAACCGGCGCGGATTATACGCCCGGTGGACAAATCCCGTATTTCAGTGGGCTTATTTAATTGTTGGGTGCGCCCCGGCAGGATCAGGTCCGGCTGCAGCAGGCCGTGGCGGCGCAGGGCCCATTCGCTGCGAAAGGGGTCCTGACCCGTACGGTTGGCACTGGTGGATACCAGCGGTCCACCCCAGGCCCGGCACAGATCCCGCACCAGTGGGTGAGCGCTTACCCGCACCGCAACACTCGTGGAATTGCCCTTTACGTTGGCCGGAATCCGGTTGTGCAGATCGGGAATCAGCCAGGTGACCGGGCCGGGCCAGGTGCGGTTCAGCTGCTCGCGCTGCGGGTCGGTCAGGCCATCCAGCAGGGGTGCAATCTGCTCCTGGTCCGCCGCCACCAGGATCAGGCCCTTGTGGGCCGGCCGCCGCTTGAGTGCCAGCAGGCGCTCGACGGCGGCGGCATTGAACGGATCACACCCCAGCCCCCACACTGCTTCGGTGGGATAGGCGATCACGCCGCCAGTGGCCAGGGTGTGCACGGCACGCAACCGGTGCCGCAGGGACAGCACGGTTCAGCCTTTGGCCGCCAGACGGGCCTGCAGGGCCGCATCCTTTTCCTGCACCTGTTGGGCGTTGGCAGCACGGTCGGCCTTCAGCTTCTGGGCCAGGGCGGGATCGGCCAGGGCCATCATCTGCGCCGCCAGATAGCCCGCGTTCTTGGCGCCGGCCTTGCCGATTGCCACGGTGGCCACGGGAATGCCGCCCGGCATCATCACGGTGGACAGCAGCGCATCCAGGCCGTTCAGGGTGACATCGATCGGAATTCCGATCACCGGCTTCACAGTATTGGCCGATACGGCGCCTGCCAGGTGCGCGGCCATGCCCGCCGCGCAGATGAACACGGAGCAACCGCGCTGGTCGGCATCCTTCACGTAGGCATGGGTGATCTCGGGCGTACGATGGGCGGACGTTACTTTCACTTCCACGGCAATACCCAGCTTGCGCAGGGTGTCCACGGCGGGTTCTACCTGGGGGAAGTCGGAATCGGAACCCATCAGGATGGCGACGAAGGGCTGGCTCATGATGCACCTTTAGGTTGACGTGAAAAATGGGGTAGCAGGCGTTCGAGGCGGGCAAGTTACCCCAGTCCCCGGGGCCTTGCAAGTGGCGTAAACAGCCGTAAAAAGCGTGTGGTCAAGTGATTTCGTACGGTAATTTTGCCATTTCCGCCTACATTGACCCTGTCAGTGCCGCTGCCTAGAATCCCCGGGCTCCGTTCTCATATCTTCTTCTGTTTTACAGGAACGTCCATGATCAAGCATCTTCCCCTGCTGGCGGCGGTTCTGCTGACGGCCGGCTGTTCCACTGTCACCCAGCAGGCCACCAACACCCTTCCGGTCACCCAGCCCCAGATCAGCCCCACGCTGCAGCAACCCGAGTTCAAGGGCCTCAAGCGCAAGGTCGCCATCGCCCGTTTTAGCAATGAAACCAGCGCCGGCGCCAGCTTCCTGCTCGACGCCAACAATGACCGCATCGGCAAGCAGGCCAGCGACATCCTGTCGGCGCGGCTGGTGGAAACCAACAAATTCATCCTGCTGGAGCGGGCCGACCTGGACAAGATCCAGAACGAAGCCGCTCTGGCCAACCTGAGCAAGGTGAACGTCGGTGCCGACTACCTGATCATCGGTTCGGTGTCGGAATACGGCCGCGAGGCGGTGAGCGAAACCGGCATTTTCAGCCGCAACAAGAAACAGCTGGCGCGGGCGAAAGTGAACGTGCGGCTGGTGGACGTGCGCAACGGCCGCGTCATCTACTCGGAAGAAGGTTCCGGTGAAGCCCTGTCGGAAGCCAACAAGGTGTTTGGCGTGGGCGAAAGCGCCGGCTACGACACCAGCCTGGACGACAAGGCCATTTCCTCCGCCATTTCCAAGCTGGTGAGCAATCTGGTGGAAAACCTGATGGACTCACCCTGGCAGGCCTACCTGATCGGCCAGCAGGACGGTTTCTTCATCATGACCGGCGGCAAGTCCCAGGGCGTGAAGCCGGGCGACCAGTTCACCGTGCTGCGCAAGGGCAAGGTGGTGCGCAACCCGCAGACCGGCCTCGACCTGGAATTGCCGGGCACACCGGTAGCCAAACTGCAGGTGGCCAGCCAGGCCGGGCAGGGCGACAACGAAATCTCCCTGTGCCAGGCCGTCGAGGGCTCACTGCAGGGCCTGGATCTGACATCCCTGGTGGTCCAGGAAATCCGCTGAATTCGAGGACAACAACATGAAAAAGATCATCGTGGGCCTGCTGGCCCTGCTGCTGACCGCGTGTGGCAGCTTCAAGACCCAGGTGCAGACCGAGGAAGGCAGCAGCCTGCATCTGGTCGGCAATCCGGAGCAGGCCGTGCTGGTGCTGGACAACACCACCACCCTGGATCTGAACACGACCAAATCGTTCGACCTGAACGGCAAGCAGGTCACCAAGATCGTCGTGCCGAAAGGCCAGCACCGGGTGACCATTACCCGTAACGGCGCCCTGCTGGTGGACCGATCCATTTACGTCGGCGAAGGCCAGGCCTTCGAAATCGTCCTGCCCTGATACTTTGGCCTGAACCTACCGGAAGTAGAACATGCAGAAGAAGTTGTTGATCAGCCTGAGCCTGAGCGCCGTCCTGTTGACGGGCTGCGTCGTGGCGCCGCCCCATGCCACCGGATTCTACTGGGGTAATTATTCCCGCACCCTGTACGAATACCAGAAGACACCCTCGCCCTCGACTCTGGAGGCCCACCGCAACAGCCTGCTGGACATCATCGCCCGGGCCGACAGCGGTCAGTCGAAAGTACCGCCGGGCATCTATGCCGAACTGGGCAAGCTGCACCTGGACAAGGGCGAGAAAGCAGAAGCAGTGAAATGGTTCCAGCAGGAAGTGGCTCATTACCCGGAGTCCGGCGTGCTGATGAAAACCCTGATTGAGAAGGCGGGCTGAGACAATGCGCAGAATGAGCAGAATTTCGATGTTGCGTGCGCTGGCACCGGCGGCCCTGCTGCTGGGCGTGAGCCTGTTGCCCGGCTGCGCCACCGCGCCGGCCACGGCGCCCATCACCAACCAGGAAGTGTTCACGGGCATTTATTCGGAAAAGCCCAATTCCATCCTGGTGCTGCCGGCCATCAATCACTCCACCGCCGCCGATGCGCCGCTGTATTACATCGCCAGCATCGCGCAACCGCTCACCGAGCAGGGCTACTACGTGCTGCCGGTTCCGGTGACCAACGCGTTGCTGCAACAGGCCGGCATCAGTGACGGTGCCCAGTTGCTGGCGGTGCCGCCGCAGCGTTTCGGCCAGATGTTCGGCGCCGACGCCATCCTGTTCGTCACTATCGATTCCTGGGACACCTCCTACTACGTCCTGGGCGGTAATGTGACCGTGGCACTCACCTTCAAGCTGGTGTCCACCCGCAGCAGCGAAACCCTGTGGCAGTTCCGCAAGGCAGTGACCATCGACACCAGCGGCAACTCCAACAACGGCCTGATTGGCGCGCTGGTGGAAACCGCCATCAAGACGGCGCAGCAGGATTACTTCCCGATTGCCCAGCAGGTGAACTACGGTTCGGTGGGCGTACTGCCCCATGGGAAATTCCATCCGCAGTACGGGCTGGATGCCACCCAGGCGTCCCGCGCCGAATACAACCAGCCGGTGGATGACACCGAGTAATTCCCGCCTGCACTTCCCGCCGGGCAGACTCAGGCCCGGCAGTACCCACCCTGCACCTGCTGCACCTGGCCTTCCAGTTCCAGCAGGATCAGGGCGGAACTCACATCCGCCACTGAAATGCCCGTGAGCTGCACCAGCAGGTCGATGCTGCAGGGATCGTATTCCAGTGCGTCCAGCAACCGGCTTTCGGTGGAACCGGCGGGGTAGGCGTTGCTGTGCCCGTCACCGCCAGTCTGCGAAGCATCCTCATCGAACAGCGCACCCTGGCGCATGAAGCCCAGCAGCGGGCGCAATTCCTCCACCACCTGGTCCGCCGTTTCCACCAGTTTGGCGCCGTTGCGGATCAGCGCGTGGCAACCCTTGGCCAGCGGATTGTGGATGGAACCGGGAATGGCGAACACCTCGCGGCCCTGATCGATAGCCTCGTGCGCGGTGATCAGCGACCCGCTTTTCAGCGCTGCCTCCACTACCAGCACCCCCAGACTAAGGCCACTGATGATGCGGTTGCGGCGGGGGAAAAACTCCGGCCGTGGCGTCACGCCGACAGGAAATTCCGTCACCAGCGCGCCCTGTGCCATCACCCGTTCCGCCAACGGCCGGTTGCGCGGCGGGTAAACGGCGTCGAGGCCGTGCGCCAGTACGGCGATGGTTTTGTTGCCGCCGTCCAGCGCGCCTTCGTGGGCGGCACTGTCGATGCCCAGCGCCAGACCACTGGTGGTGATGAAGCCGTGGCGGGAAATGGACGCGGCGAAATCCTGTGCCAGCTGTTTGCCGGCGCGGGTGCTCTGGCGACTGCCGACGATGGCGATCTGCGGCAGACCCAGGCAATCGGCATCGCCGCGCACGAACAGCAGTGGCGGCGCGCCGCTGATCTGCCGCAGCAGCGACGGATAACGGCTGTCTTCCCAGGTCAGGATGTGATGTTGTGGCGATTGCGCCAGCCAGGCCAGATCGCGTTCGACGCCCGCGCGCAAAACCGAATCACTGCTGCGCCAGTGCAGGATCAGCTCACACTGGGGCGAGGTAAAACCCAGCTGCTCCAGCTGGCGCGCGGTCTGTTCGAACAACAATCCGATCGCGCCGACGTGTTCGCAGACAAAACGGAAATGGGACGGGCCGATGCTGGGAATGCGCCAGAATCCCAGCCAGCAGGCAAGTTCGTGCGGGTGCATGAGAAAAATCCGGAAAATGATTTACCCATAGACCCGCGCGAGGCCAACAATGCCGGAATTCAACCGGCGGAAATTCAGCTGCCCGTCGGCTGCGGTGGCAGGGATTGCAGATAGAGATACAGGGCTTCCACATCCAGATCGTTCATGCGCGACAGGGCGGGGAACGGCATCACGGTGCTCACGGCACTGCCGTCGGGTCGTTTGCCCGAACGCAGCATGGCTTTGAACGCAGCAACGTCGGGATAGTGCGTCAGAACACCGCCTTCACCCGGCGTAAGATTGGCAGCAGCTGGCCAGTCCGGCGGCGATCCCGGAATATTTCCGCCCGCCAGAGCGGCACCGTGGCAGCCCTTGCAGGTCTGCCCCACATAGGCGCCATATTCCAGAGTCGGTGCTGCGACGACAGCAGCTTGCGGCGGCAACGAATGATCGATTTTTTCCGCCGCATCCCGGATGAAACCGACGCCGTACAGCGCGAGCACCGGCAACGGCAGATTCATGGTGGTGTCATTGCCGTTCACCGGCGGCAGGTGCCGGACGTAAGCCACCAGATCGGCAAGATCCTGATCGCTGAAGCGCGCAAAGTCCTCCGATGGCATCACCATCAGCGGCTGGCCGTTGGGCTTCACGCCATGGCGCAACGTACGTTCCCAGTCCGCCGGCTGGTAGCCGGCCACGCTGGATTCGGACGCAGATGAAATATTGGGTGCCGCCACCTGCATGCCGGTGTTCGGATCGCTCAGAAACACGCGGCCTCCACCATTTTCACCATGACACTCTGCACAGCCCCGCGCCTGAAACAGATAACGGCCATGCTCGATGCTGGCGCTGTCATTCAGCAGTGGAATCGGATACTCCGGCAATTCGATGGAGCGCTTCATTTTCCTGTCGCCGTAAATGGCCGCACCACCCAGGGTGCTGGCGCCGATGGCAACGGTGATGGCCACACCGACCAGTGATCGTTTGATCCAGCGGTTCATTGTCTGCCCCTTCGGGAAACGGGAGTAATCCCGGATAAGAAAAGTCACAGGTTGAAATAAAAGACCGCAGGACGCAGCTCGCGCGTTGCAGCTTTTTTGCCGCGCAAAAAACGGCGCCTTGTGCGGCGGCGCCAAGAATAAGCGCGCTTGCCGGGCGGTGCTATGTACAAATCACGTACAATCGCCGGCCGTATGCCCAATTGCTTTTGTGATTATTTGCAGAATGGTCCCGGCTTTCCGGCGCTGCGCCGAAATGCCATGACTTGCGCACGGTTCCGGTGGAAAATTGCTGGCCAGTGACATCAAGGATTGAAGTTGTATGCCTGTCATCCGTTCCCTGCACCTGCTGTTTGCCCTGGTGATACCCGCGCTGCTGGGCATCATCAGTGGTGCCCTCTGGGCGCTCTGCACTGCGGATCGCCGTCGCACCACCAACGCCGTGATGCGGGTTGTGGGCTGGCTGGCGCCGCGCCTTGCCGGGTTGCGCATCCAGTGCAGCAACCGCCATTTTCTGGCGCAGCGACCGGCCGTGGTGGTATTCAATCATCAAAGCGGGCTGGACCCGGTGATCCTGTGCGCACTGTTGCAGCGCGACGCGGTGGGTGTGGCCAAACAGCCGCTGGCGCGCAATCTGCTGCTGGGGCCGCTGCTGCGTTTTCCAGGCACGATTTTTCTGGGAGAAAAGACCGAACGCCGGACCCGGGTGCTGGAGCAGGCGCAGGTGGCGCTCGACAGCGGCCTGTCCATCGTGATGGCGCCGGAAGGGACCCGGGTACAGAGTCCGTCCGGCGTCGGCCGGTTTCGCAGCGGCGCCTGCGAAATTGCCCAGCGCTGTGGTGTACCGGTGCTGCCCGTCGTGATTCACAACAGCGGCGAGCGGCTGGCGGCACGGGGCCGGCAACTGTTTCCCGGCCCGGTGCGGGTGACCGTACTGCCACCACGGTGGATTGCGCTGGGTGCGGATCTGGAAAAAGCCACCCGCGAACTGGAGCAGGCATATGTGGCCGCACTGGCACCAACCTGAATGGCGCATGACCCGCGCGCTGGCGCTGGGCGCAATGCTGCTGACGTTGATGCCCTGGGCACTGTCCGCCGCTGACTGGACCCTGCGTTCGAAAACCGACGCCGCCGTGCAACTCTGGACCGACGACAGTCGCACGCCCTTCCGCCACGTGCGTGCCGAAACCGTTATCGCCGCCCCCATTCTGCCGCTGCTGGAACTGCTACAGGATCCGGCGTCGCAACCGCACTGGCTGCCCTACACCCATCAGGTGGAAATCCTGCAGCAAACTGCGCCGGAGCAAACCCTGGTGCGCTTCGAAACCCAGGCCCGCTGGCCCTTCGCGGCGCGCGATGCTGTCACCCTGTTCCAGGTGAGCCAGCCGGATGCATCAACAATCCGCATCGACATGCTCAACCGGCCGGACGCGATTCCCCCGCATGCCGGCATCGAACGCATTCGTCAGGCGGAAGGCCACTGGCAGTTGCAGGCGCTGGATCAGTGCCGCACCCAGGTGCGTTACGAAGCCGGCAACCGCTGGGGCGGCAACGTGCCACAATGGCTGGTGGACCGCATGAACGCGCAGCTCGCGCAGGAAGCGTTGCAGAACCTGCGTAAATGGGCGCCGGATCATTACCATGACTATTCAAGACCAGAGCATTCGAGACCAGAGCATTCCAGACCGGACTATCTGCAAAAGGTGGAACTGCATGCATACTGTGACTGAAAACACGCGCGGTGCCATTCGCATCCTGCTGCTGGCCAGCGTTGTGATTTGCACAGGCGCCTGCTCACTGCTGGAGTCGCACCCCTCTGCCGGCACGACAGCCTCGCCATTACCACAATGTCAGCAGGAATTGCAGCAACTGCAGCGGACCATCGACCGTTCCGGCGTCAACGATGCGCAGTACGTGCCGGTGCAGGATTTTCCCACCTACCGCAGCAACCGTTTCTGGTCGAGCTTTGCCGCAGACGAACTGAATCCGGAGCAGCAGCAATACTGGCGCCGGCAGCTGCACACGCTGGGCATGGACAGCCTGCGCATCGAGGCACGCAACCTGCCCACCGGCGCGCTGCCTTTTTCCAGCGACACTTTTTTCGCGCGCTGTGATGAACCGCTGTGGCAGGCATCGCTGCAGCAGCCGCTCTCACCGCAACAACTGCAAATCCCCGACAGCTACAGTGATCTGCAACGGTTTTTCGGAATTTACGCGCTGACCAGCAGGGGTGCGCTGGGCTCGATCCGGCAGTATCAGCAGGAAATGCGCGAACGGATCAGCGGCGACACCGCGTTCGATGCGGATCATTCCGTTCTCTATCAACCGCAGATAGCGGATGACGGCAGCGACATCCGACCTACGCGCGATCCATTGGGCATTCCGCAATTTTCTGCCAGCCAGCTGCAAGCATTGCTGAACCGGCACGCGCCGCAGTGGCAGGTGGAACAGCGCAGCGATGCCGACCGTATCGGCGCCGCCCGCTGGCAGCGGGAAAAACGCCGGATAGATGGCGAGCAGCCCCTTGTGTACGCGTACCCATCCTACGTGCGCTCGCGCCAGGGCGTGCTGCTGCAACTGAATTACACCGCCTGGTTTGCCGAGAGACCGAAACCGAAACGCTTCGACTGGTATGGGGGCGCGCTGGACGGACTGATCTGGCGGGTAACGTTGCGACCGGATGGCGGCGTCCTGTTTTACGACAGCATCCATCCCTGCGGCTGTTATCACTCGCTGCACCGGCCACAAAATTCCGCGCTGGACATTCCTGCCGGCAAGGACGAACCGCTGCTGGTGTTCGACAGCCCGCTGTCCGACCGGCATGCCAATCCGGTGCTGCTGGTGCAGGCCGACACCCACTACCTGCTGAAAGTAATGGCGCAGCCGGACAAAGCGCCGCAAGCGCTGAACTACCGGCTTGCCCCCTATGATGACCTGCGCTCACTTCCCGCCGGGGCAGCCGGGAAACGCGGCCCGCGCCATCGCAACTGGTTCGATGCCGATGGCCTGATCGCCGCATCTGCCCGCTTTGAACGTTTTTTCCTCTGGCCACTGGGAGTACCCAGTGCCGGCGCCATGCGCCAGCAGGGCCATCACGCCATCGCCTTCGTCGGCCGGCGCCATTTCGACGAGGCCTGGCTGGAAGATTTTCTCGGCCTGCGCTGAAGGAGCATCTGCCTCAACAACGGCGATTTGCGCATCGCATCGGCTTGCTGCTAAGGTGGATCAGCCCCGCCGGGTTTCCTGCCTGTTGCCACTGGATTGGCCCTGCGGTTGGCCCAGCAATGGAGGCTGCCATGACTACCCCGCACACACTTATCCCGCAT
>JBMOPR010000526.1:0-1629 GCA_049323075.1 Pseudomonadota bacterium | reverse complement strand
TAGACGTAATCTGGGAGATGATCCTCGAGTACCGCCAGTGCTCGCAGGAGGCAGGCGTCTTCCTCACCAAACGGGCACGCCAGAATCAGGAATGGATGTGGCGACTGGTGCACGAACTGATCAATCGCAGCCTGAGTCACGATCCCCACGCCAAGGCAGTTTGTGACGCCATGCAAAATAAGGTAAATGCCGGTCAGACAACGCCTTACATTGCTGCCCACAGGATTGTAGAATCCCTGAGACAAGTCTGATTTTGAGCCTATAAGTAACCGGTTGGTACGGCGTTTGCGTCAACCAGATACAATCAGATAACTTTTGTGTAATCCGGATTCACACAAACTGTGACTTTTGTGCATTGTTCCCTGGCTAAAGTTCAGCCAGAATAAAGGAATACCGGTCAATGACGGGGCATGGTGGGATCCGCAATGGGAACCAAGATGATGAGTGATACTGAACAACGCGGCGGCAACGTTTCCAGTGTCGCAGCCACGCTCCCGTCGCTGGTGAAACAGGTGAAGGACAACACCTTCGCCATCCTGTCCAATAATTTCAGCCACTTCTTCAGCAGCTGCGACGATCTGTTTTTCGATCTCGCCAGCAAGGCCGGTTCCAACAAGGAACAGAATCTCTATTTCGACTCGATGCGCGAAGTGCGCATGAAAAAGCCGCAGGTCTGGTCCCTGTTCAAGGACGGCTACGAGGAAAACTTCCGCAATCTCACCAAGAGCCGTCTTTCCGGCAAGAAAAAATCGGCGCCGGAACCGCTCAATCTGGACACGATGCAGCTGGTGGACAAGGAAGACATGGAACAGGACGTAGCCATCACCGGCATCGTCAACAAGGCCCGTACCGAAAACCAGGAGCAGCTGTATCAGCTGAACTGCCGCTTCGATTACCTGTTGCCGGACGTGAAAGTCAACGAAGGCAACAATCCTCTCGATCCCGCCCAGATCTGCAATGCGGTATCCAAGGCGCTGCGTGTGCTGGATCTGGATATCCGCTGCAAGGTGATCCTGCTCAAGCATCTGGATCGCACGGTGATCGTTGAACTGCGCAACATTTACTCCCTCGCTAATGAATTGATGATCAATGCCGGCGTTCTGCCGCAGATCCGTTTCGGGGTGAAGAAGCAGCCCGGCAGCGTGACCGGCCCCACCGCCGTTCCTTCCCCTGTCAGCCCGGAACAGGCAGAGCTGGCGGGAGCGTTGCAATCTGCACTGGCAAGCCAACCTCAGGGCATTCCAGGCGTAGCTCCAGCCGGCATCGCCAATGCAACCCTGGGCCAGGTGCTGGGCATGTTCCAGCAACTGCGCCAGAGTGGCGTGCAGATTCCCAACGCGGTTTCACGCCCGGTCATTGGCAATGCCATCCCGGTGGACCCCGACAACCTGATCGATGCACTGACCCACCTGCAGCTGTCGTCAGACTACGTGGCGCAACCGCACCTGTACAACATCCGCAGCGTCGTCGAGAAAGTGCTGGAGGAAAACCGCAGCCGCGGCAAACCCGACGCACTGAATCAGTCCGATGAAGACATCATCAACCTGGTCGCCATGTTCTTCGACTTCGTGCTGGACGACCGCAACCTGCCAGTACCCTTCCAGGCGCTGATCAGCCGTTTGCAAATTC
>JBMOPR010000525.1:0-14560 GCA_049323075.1 Pseudomonadota bacterium | reverse complement strand
TGTCCCAGTCTTCCAGCAAAGTGCCGGCCTTGTCGTCACGGCGCACACTCGATCCGAAGAAATGAAACTGCACCGGCTCACCCACGATCAAACCAAACTCGGCAAAGGACGGCGACGTTTCACTGCCCTCCTCCATGCCGAACGGCGCCACGCACAAGGCCTGAATCGGCGGCGCCATGCCCGGCACGGCAGGCATCGCACTTTCAATTCCCACGTAATAGGCGTTGGCGATACCACCACGGATACGCACGCCATGACCCTTGCGCACAAATCCGTAATAGGCCGCACCCCGCGCCACCGCCAGATCCAGATCGGCGCCTTCCAGCAAACGCGCCGCTTCCGCGCCCGCCTGTTGCAACCAGCCGTTGATCACACTCATCAAACGCTGCGCCAACGCCGGCGCTTTCAGCACGCCACCATTCAACAGCACTGCCGTAGGCTTGATGAAATCAGCGCCGGCGTGGCCGAACAGATCCGCCGTCGCATTGGCCTGCTTCGCCAGAAATGCCGCCAGATGACGGGTAACACCTGCATCCTGTGCATAGGGCAGACCCAGCTGCGACAACGCACCTCGCAACGCCTGCCTGGGATGTTCATGAATCGCAACCTGCGGGAAGAAACCGTCCACCAACGTCTGTTCCACTTCTTCGCGGGTGAGTTCGGTGCGCAAGGTGGCACCCAATAATTTGGAACCGCGGCTCGGCACCACGATGGGAACAGCCGTTTCGCCACTGTCGCCCAGCAGGATTTCCTTGGCATCGCGACAGCCGTGGGTCAGGGCCTGGATCTGCCAGGGTTGCAACTGCTTGCCTTCCGCGTCCAGCTTGGCTTTCAGACGGTACGCCAGCGCCAGATCCATGTTGTCGCCGCCCAGCAGGATGTGATCACCCACCGCAATGCGGTTCAGTTGCAGGTTGCCGTCTTCTTCCGTCACCGCGATCAGCGACAGATCCGTGGTACCACCACCAACATCCACCACCAGAATCACGTCGCCGACTTTCACCGTTTTGCGCCACTGCTCGCCACTGGCTTTGATCCAGCTGTACAGCGCCGCTTGCGGTTCTTCCAGCAGGGTCAGATTGTGCAGACCGATGGCGCGTGCCGCTTCCACGGTGAGATCGCGCGCAGCCGGATCGAACGACGCCGGTACGGTCAGCGTCACATCCTGCTGCTCCAGCGCAAATCCCGGATACTGGTGATTCCACGCCGCTTTCATATGATTCAGATAGGCAATCGACGCCTGCAACGGCGACACTTTCGCCACATCTTCCGGCGTATTCAGCGGCAGAAACGCCGCATGCCGATCCACACCGCCGTTGCACAACCAGCTTTTCGCCGACGACACCAGCCGCAACGGCGTCTTGCTGCCCAGATGCCGGGCAATCACGCCCACCAGCGATGATTCGCTGCTGCCCCAGGGCAGCACCAGTTCCTGCGCCGACACTTCCGATTCGTGCGGCTGGTAGAGAAACGACGGCAGCTGGTTGCGGTTTTCCACCACGCCCGGCTGGGTCAGCTGCGGAATCGGCAACACGCTCAGCGCCGGATTGTCTGCACCAGATTGCAGATCCACATACGCCACCACGCTGTTGGTGGTGCCCAGATCGATGCCAACGGAAAAACGACCACTCACAGTTCAACCTCGGCTTGCGCAATGATGCGGGCGTCGTGACCGTCCGCCAGTTTCGGCAGATTGGCTTCCACCGCTTTCCAGCCCCGGTGCACCAGCGTGCCGGTGAAGGGCGGCTGGCCCACCACATTGCCGGTCACCCGCACTTCGGCAGCGTTGAAACCGGCCGGCAGTGTCACGCGGGATTCTTCCGTTTCACTGCGCACCGGTTCCAGTCTGAAATACTGATTCAGGGTCTTCTTGCCACCCTCATGCACCACCCGCGCCACCGCGCCGATTTCCGCGTCGGAAAAACCTTTCAGATCCTCATGCAGGAAATCCACGAAGCGGGCTTCCTGCTGCAGCAGGCTGAGGAGTTGCAGGGCAGCATCCGGCGAATGGGTCTTGAGGGCAGGTACAGGCTGGGGCGCAGGTTTCGGAGCTTCTACCGGCAGTGCCACCGCCCGGCTTTCCGGTACGGCCGGCGCTGGTTTCGATTTCGCGAACAGCAGCGCCAGAAACACAACAGAGGAAAGGCCAAGTACCAGATGCAGGGCGTCCAGGGTGGCAGGGAGGGCGGTCGGATCAAACGTCATGGCGGATTCTCGACTTGTACTGGAAAGGAGGGGTGGAAACCCGTACAAATACCGGCCCGACTGGGGCCGGCGCACAAAGTGCCGCGCAGTTTACCATCTTGCCGACCGCAATAAAGACCACAGAAAGCTGGTCTTTTATGTTTCATGAAACCATGACATGATATGTCATCGAAACTTATGGTTTCCGGGTTGTCCAACGTCAGGCGGCTGTTGCAATTCAAGCACTTGAAATGAACCGCGCAGCCTCCATAACAGGACAGTGTGATTCCTAACAAGAGGTCAAGAATTCACCATGATGCGTATAGCCCTTTTTCTCTTAACCAACCTGGCCGTTCTGGCGGTTGCCGGCATCACTTTGAGCGTGCTGGGCGTGCCCGGCTACCTGCAACAGGGCGGCGCCTCCATCAACCTGCAGGCGTTGCTGATCTACTGTGCCGTGTTCGGCTTCGCCGGCTCTTTCATCTCCCTGTTCCTGTCCAAGCCCATGGCCAAGTGGAGCTCGGGCACCCAGGTCATTACCCAGCCCCGCAACCAGGCGGAACACTGGCTGCTGGAAACCGTGCGCGAACTGTCCACCAAGGCAGGTATCGGCATGCCGGAAGTGGGCGTGTTCCCGTCCCCGGTATCCAACGCTTTCGCCACCGGCTGGAACAAGAACAGTGCACTGGTAGCCGTGAGCGAAGGCCTGCTGCACCGCTTTGACCGCGAAGAAGTCCGCGCGGTACTGGCCCATGAGATCGGGCACGTGGCCAACGGCGACATGGTGACCCTGTCGCTGATCCAGGGCATCGTCAACACCTTCGTCATGTTCTTCGCCCGCATAGCGTCCTTCGCGGTGGATCAATTCTTCCGCCGTGACGATGGCGAAGGCATGGGTGGCATTGCCCGCATGGCCGTTACCTTCGTGTT
The DNA here is from genome assembly GCA_049323075.1 of Pseudomonadota bacterium. GTDB lineage: Bacteria > Pseudomonadota > Gammaproteobacteria > Pseudomonadales > Ketobacteraceae > Ch67. Next base: position 11,446 of record JBMOPR010000525.1, on the reverse strand, counting down.
CGAGATGATCTTCGGCATCCTGGCCAGCATCATCGTGATGTGGTTCTCGCGCCAGCGCGAATACCGGGCCGACGCCGCCGGCGCCGATCTGGCCGGTCGTGGTGCCATGATCCGTGCGCTGCAACGCCTGAAGGCGGAAAGCGAAGCGCCCAACGATCTGCCGCAGACCATGACTGCCTTTGGTATCCGCAGCCACGACATGATGGCACTGTTTGCCTCGCATCCGCCGCTGGACCAACGCATAGCCGCGCTGCAAGGCGGTCGCTGAGCGCTGAAATCTGAACGCAAGCACTCATCAGCAGCAAACAAAAAAGGCCCGTGAAAACGGGCCTTTTTTTCCTCCCCGGCAATACCTGCCTACAGAATCAACTCCCTCCTGATCATCTTTTTTTGCCTCTGGCTTCGAGTGAGTATGCCTTGCCTAAAACCGGAACAGGGCCAGCGGGCATGACAATCCCCTGTGCGATAACACAAATTACCCTTCCACCGGATACAACACCGCATCTTCATAACCGGTGATCACCGGCATGAATCCACTCAGGCTTTCATTCAGCTTTTCATCCCAGGTGTCCACCAGCAACGGTCGCCCTTCCAGTTCCTTCAGCTTGGATTTGGTGGCAACGATGCTGATATTGTCGCGCCCGACGCGACGGATCACCGCCGGACTGATCTGGTGATTGCCGCGCCCGAACACATGGCCCTGCCCACCGATCAGGGTGACGATGATGTGGCCCGGATGCGCATCCAGCCAGTGCAGGATCTGCTGCTCGGTGGCATCGGCCTGCACCACTTTGCCATTCAGCAGCAGGTCCACGCCCAGCAGGGTTTTCGGCAGATTCAGCTGTTCGAAAACGGCGCGCGTGGTCGTGCCGGGCCCAACGACATACAGCACATCCGGCTGCAACTGGTCGATCACATGGGCCGCGATGTCCTGCAGCACCAGTTCTTCCACTTCACGACCGCCGCATTTCACATGCTGCAGGTAACGGCCCTCCGCCGGCACCTTCAGCTCGCCAAAATGACGGGCCTGCACGCGGTCGTGGCGGAAGGCCTCCTCATCGATATCGCGCACTTCCATGTTGGCCACGCTCACCAGCTCACCGCGCAGCATTTTGATGACGATCTCAGCCGCGCCCCTGGCATGCACGGCGTAAACGCCGGAATGAATTTTCACGCCGGCAGGAATACCAAGCACCGGAACCGAAGTGCCCACCGCCCGCAGGATGTCGCGCGCAGTGCCGTCGCCACCGGCGAACAGGATCAGGTCAACACCGGCATTTTTCATCGTCGTCGCGGCGGCCTGCGTGTCTTCCGCATGCGACAGCGTCTGCTCCGGCCGGCCCAGCACCCGGGGCGCAAAACCGGCGTCCCGCAGTGCCCGCTCACCCATCTCGCCGCCCCAGGTGATCCAGTCGATGGCATCGGCAAACGGCAGCAGGTGTTCCAGGGTGATGGCAACACGGCTGGCGGCCTTCTTCTCGGCCCCCAATGCCAGCGCCTGGCGGACGATGTCGTCGCCATCACTGCCCTTGAGCCCCACGGCCCCGCCAATGCCCGCCAGCGGATTGATCACCAGGCCTAACCGGATTCGATTCAAACCTTTACCCCTACTCACGTGATGCCTGCATAATATCGATCCCGCACTGTATCGACGCCAGCCGGACCCGATCCGTCCATGGCGCGGTTTCCAGACGTTGGCATTCCGGCCCGACGCCATCATAATGAAACAGTGTAATCAAGGCACACCCTCCGCAGCGCAACGGGCCACCGCATGAACGAACTGGATGATGAATGGAATATGCAGGCACTAATGACCCGTTTCGTTGGCCCGGCGGACTTTCATGGCGCAGCCATCATCGATGCGGAAGGCCATGAAATCGCAATCACCGAAGACATGATCCGCAACGCGTGCGATTGTCTGGAGGAGGCCTGGCGTTTTCCCTGCGGCTGTGAGGATCTGCTGGCGCTGGCGCCGGAGGATTTTCCGGCGCAACCGGATTTACCCCCGCCGGAAGCCTAACGCCCACAAGCGCACTCCCTCATCCCCCGCCTGCAACTGTTTTGCCTGCGCCAGCCCCTGCAACAATACCGATGCGAATTCCCGCCGCACCGGGTAGTGCTTGCGCAACCCGTCGAAGGACTGTGCCCGCTGTGCCGGCTCCTGCAGCAGACTGTCGCGCAACGCCCTGTCATCCGCCAGAATGGGATAGACCTGACGTACCAGATCCCGCACGGTAATTGCGGCCGGATTCGATAGCGAACTCAGATCCAGCGAACAACGGAGCGACGGGGGAATCAGATCCGCTTCGCACACAGTTGCCGGCTGCTGCAGAAATTCACACAGCGCCTGGTAGATCATCCAGGTGCCGCGCACTTTCCCATCGTGGCTGTAACCGGCGATATGGGGTGTGGCGATGTTCACCTGACCTGCCAGTTCCACATCGATCTGCGGCTCCCCTTCCCATACATCCAGTACCACGGCAAGATCGGGCCGATCGCGCAGTACACGTGACAGGGCGCGATTGTCCACCACATCGCCGCGGGCAGTATTGATCAGCACGGCCCCCGGCTTCAGTGCGCGCAGACGCTGCTCATTGCCCAGGTGATGGGTGGGATGGGGGCCCTCTTTCAGCAGCGGCACATGGAAGCTGACGATATCCGCCTGCCAGACCTCTTCTGCCGGCACCAGCCCGGCAACACCCTGCGCCTGCAGCGGGGGATCGCAGGCCAGCACCAGCAGGCCGAACGCTTCGCACAGGTTTTTCAGACGCGATCCCACGTTGCCCAGGCCAAAAATTCCGACGCTTTTTGCCCGCAGGTCCAGCCCGCGACTGGCCTCCAGTTCCAGCAGCGCCGTCATCACATATTCCGCCACCGACTGCGCATTGCAGCCCGGTGCACTGGCAAAGGCGATGCCGCTGCTGCGCAGATAATCCAGATCAATATGATCGACCCCGATGGTGGCGGTGCCAACGAAACGCACCTTGCTGCCGGACAGCAGCGCGGGCGTGACACGGGTGATGGAACGCACCACCAGGGCATCCGCATCGCGCACGTCGGCCGCTGCCAGGTGGCGTCCCGGCATTCGCACCACCTCGCCCAAATGTCCGAAGCACTCTTGTGCGGCAGGGATGTTTTCGTCCACCAGAATTTTCATGCCGGTCGTTTAGTCCGTGATATCGAGAAGGTGATCCAGCGTATTTTCCACCTGCCCCAGGTAACCCACGCCGAACAGGTTGAAATGATTGAGCCAGTGGTACAGATCATACAGGTTGCGGCGCTGCTGCGATTGCGGTGATTCAGGCCGCCGCTGGTGATAGGCGGCAAATACGCCGGGCCGCACGCCGCCAAACATCTTCAGCATGGCCAGATCGGTTTCGGCGTCACCAAAATAAACGGCGGGATCGAACAGTACCGGGCGGCCCTGCTCATCCACCGCAAGATTGCCGCTCCACAGATCGCCGTGCAACAGCGATGGCTGGGGCCGGTGTGCTGCAAATCGCGCGGGAACCAGGTCAATCAGCCGCTGCAGCCGGTCCAGCAGACCGGTGCGCATGCCACGCAGTTGGGCCAGGCGCCATTGGGGGAGCAGCCGGTTACTGCACCAGAAATGCCACCAGTCATCGCACCAGCCGTTGATTTGCGGCGTGCGACCGATGAAGTTGTCGCTGCCGAAACCAAAAGCACGGCCCTGGATGTCATGCAGTTGCGCCAGCGCCGAACCAAGGCAGGCCTCATCCTGTGCACGCGGGGATGTCAGCGCAATAAAGGCCAGGACCAGCACGGCTGCAACCGCGCCGTCATCGCTTTCAATCCGATCGTAAAAATGCACGCCGGGCACCCGGATCGACTCACAACGCCGCAACGTATCCAGGCCCAGCGCTTCCTGCTCATACATGGCCAGCGCCTCTGCGCCACCCAGCTTGATGAAAACCGGCTCCACGCCCGGCGCCCGCGCCGCCCAGGTTTCATTGATGCAGCCGGTGCCGGACGGTTCGAACTGCGCGCTGGCATAGGCAGAACCCAGCGCCTCCGCCAGCCGGTGTTGCAACGCTGCCTGCAGGGCCCGGTTCATGAAAAATAGCGCTCCAGTGGAGTGAGAAACGCGCGTCCCAGTTGCAGTTCACCGATCAGCGCCCGCAGGTAAAGGGGGTCGGGAGAATCCAGTTCCAGGCCGGCAAGGCTGATCGGCTCGTCGAGATCATCCGCGTCATGCAGCCGGATCAGTTCCCGAAACAGAAAGGCCTCGTGCTGCTGTTCTTGCAAGGCCCGTTGAATCCGGACACTGCCACGCAGGGGCAAGGCCGGCAGCTCATCCAGGCGACGGTAGAGATTTTCCAGATTGCCAAAATGCCGGATCAGCGCCCTGGCGGACTGGATGCCAACGCCCAGCACACCAGGAATGCTGTCCACCGCATCACCCGCCAGGGCCAGCAGATCGGGTATCTGCGCCGGCGGCACACCCCAGCGTTGGCACAATGCCGCATGATCCAGCGGCGCACCGCCGGACCAGTCCCACCAGTGATCACCCGGCGCCACCAGCTGTGCAAGATCCTTGTCCCGGGTCAGCAGGGTCACCGGCAGGCCGTTTCCACGGGCCAGGCGGCTGGCCGTGGCCAGAACATCATCGGCCTCATAGATCTGGCTGGAACGGCACGGTATGCCCAGGGCTTCCGTCAGCAAACGGCACAATTCGAGTTGATAGGCCAGCTCTTCATCCGGCAGCGCCCGATGGGATTTATAGGGTTGATAGAGCAGGTGACGGAAGCCACTGAACAAACTTTCATCAAACGCAGCCAGTCCCAAACGGGGCTTCAGTCGCGACAGTTGCTCAAGCAAAAGACGCCAGTAACCCAGCACCGCATTCACCGGCCGTCCCCGCTGATCCCGGATCGCATCGGGCAGTCCAAACCACGCGCGGAACACATAGATGCTGGCATCCAGCAGATAAACCGTGTCGGGATTCGCCAATTTCGCGTTTTTCCAATATAACCATTTGATAATTGAGAAAATGAACTATACCTTAGAAGGCCGTCTGCCAAAAGCGCGCGCCTTGCGGGCCGGAAACAGGCGGATTTGGATAACCGGCGCACATTTTCAGCAAGCGATCCAGGCGCCGGCTTTGCGCACTTTCCAAAAGCGGCGACAATTCAAGAATATTGCCGCGTGCGTTTGCTTGCCATTTGCGATCATCGGGTTCCCTGTACGCTTCACCAACGACAAACGCCATAAAAAGAAGTCACGGGTTTTCATACGAGTGAGTAACAACATCCTACAACTGCGAAAAGCGCTGGCAATCGGCACCCTCTCTGCCCTTTCCATCAGCCTGAGCGCCTGTCTCTCACCCCAGGGTGGCGGCAAACCGGCAACGCTGGCGGACCTGCAGCGGCGGGATGTGGTGATCCAGCAGCAGCAACTGGATCCGGTTGAAGCAGAACGTGTCATCGACACGTATCAGCAAGCCATCGATTTGTTCTCCTCTTCCGAAGAACGCAGCCTGGCCTTGCGCCGCATGGCCGACCTCACCATGGTCGCCACCGAAGACCGCCTGATCGAATCCGCTGACGAAACCCCTGAAGTCATGGCCGCCGGCGACGCCGCAGCAGCCGCCAAAGTGCAAAAGGCCAGTGGTGGATCGCTGCAGTATGAAAAAGCCATTGCCCTGTATGAATCCCTGATCGCCTCTGCCCCGAAAGGCGCCGACCTGGCGGAAGAATATTATCTGCTGTCCAAGGCGTACGATCTGAACGGTCAGACCGACAAGGCCCTTGCCACGCTCGACACCCTGGTGACCCGTTACCCCAACAGTGATTTCACCGCCGAAGCGCAATTCCGCCGGGGTGAACAGTTCTTCCTGCTGGGGCGCTACCAGGACGCCGCCGATGCCTACGGTTATGTACTCAAAGCCGGTCGCGACAACGAATACTACGAGCATTCCCTCTACAAGCACGGCTGGAGCCTGTACAAGCTGGGGGATTTCGATCTGGCGGTAAACGATTTCGTGGCGCTGCTGGACACCTACATGCCCACCCCGCCGCCGAAGTCGCCGGAACAGATCAAGGCGGAAAACAAGGATCGCGCGCTGCCCAAGATCGAGGCCATTCCGCTGCCGCAAGTCAGCGGTACCCAGCGCAAGATCATGGATGACACTCTGCGTGTGCTGAGCATGTCGTTCTCGAACCTGGAAGGCGCGGACAGCATCTACCAGTATTTCCGCCAGAACGGCTCGCGCATTTACGAGCATGAGGTGTACCAGGCCCTGGGCGAACTGTACCTGCTGCAGGAACGCTACAAGGACGCCGCCGACACTTTTGCGATGTTCGCCAAGAAAAACCCGCTGCACCCGATGGCGCCGTCCATGTCGTCGCGGGAAATCGCCACCTACCAGAAAGGCGGCTTCCCCAGTCTGGTGCTGCCGGCAAAAGAGAATTTCGTCAAACAGTATGGCGTGTACAGTGCCTACTGGGAGCGGGCCACCCCCGAAGCCCGCGAACAATACAGCACCGACCTGAAACTGCACCTGGTGGAACTGGCCAATCACTACCACGCCCAGGCCCAGACCACCAAACTGCCCGACGATTACATGAAAGCCGCGCGCTGGTATCGTGAATTCCTGGCCACCTGGCCGAACGACCAAACCGCGCCCACCATGAACATGCTGCTGGCGGAAGTGCTGTTCGCCGCCAAGGATTTCGACGGCGCGATCGAGGAATTCGAACGCACCGCCTACGATTACCCCGCACATCCCGGTGCGGAAAAAGCCGGCTATTTTGCCCTGCTTGCGCACCAGGAACATATCAAGCTGACACCGAAGGACGATCCCATCTACCGTGGCCTGATTGCCAAACGTGCCAGCAGTTCGCTGCGTTTCGCCAAGGCCTATCCCACCAACGCCCACACCCCGGAAATTCTCGACGGCGTGATCGAGGACGAACTCACATTGGGGGATATGGATGGCGTGATCGTTGCCACGCAGCTGGTGATCGGTCTGGTACCGCCGGCGCCGCAGTCGCTGCGTGAAAAAGCCTGGACCACCTACGCCAACGCTGTTTACGACAAGCAGCAGTACCGCGAAGCGGAAACCGCCTATACCAAGGTCCTGGAATTCAAGTCCCTGTCTGCCAAGGATCGCGCCAACCACCAGGAACGCCTGGCCACCAGCGTGTACAAACAGGGCGAGGCACTGGAAAAGGCCGGCAAGCTGTCGGAAGCGGCAGGCGAATACCTGCGGGTGGGCGTAGTGGCGCCCGCCGCCACCGTGCGCGCCAACGCCGAATACGACGCCGCCAACATCCTGCTGCAACAGCAACAGTACGACAAGGCAATTCCGGTGCTGGAGAAATTCCGCAAAACCTTCCCCAATCATGAACTGGCCAAGTCCGTTCCCGCCAAGCTGAGCATGGCGTATGAACAGACCGGCAACCTGGGCGCCGCTTCCACCGAACTGGTGGCCATCGCCGCACTGAACAAGGGCAGCGATCCGGAACTGGCACGGCAGGCCCTGTGGCAAGCGGCCGGCATGAAGGAAAAATCCGGCGACACCGGCACCGCACTGAAGCTGTACGAACAGTACGAGCGCGAATATCCCAATCCGGTAGGTCCGCGCATGGAAGCCCAGTACAAGGCCGCCACCTTCAACGAAAAAGCCGGCAACAGCAGCCAGCGCCTGGTGTACCTGAACAAGCTGGTGGAATCCCACATGCGCGCCGGCAGCGAAGCCAACGACCGCACCCGCTACCTGGCCGCCTACGGCTCCTACAACGCCGCCGACGTGCTGTTCCAGAATTTCAGCGCCATCCGCCTGACCCAGCCGCTGAAAGCCAGCATCGCGCGCAAGAAAGACGCCATGCAGAAAGCCAGCGACGCCTACACCAATACCGTGAAATTCGGCGTCATCGATTTCACCACCGGCGCCAACTACAAGCTGGGTGAACTCTACCGCCAGTTCGCCGAATCCATCATGCAGAGTGAACGCCCCCGCGGCATGGACGACGCGGCGCTGGAGGAATACGAAATCCTGCTGGAAGACCAGGCTCTGCCCTTCGAGGACAAAGCCATCGCCATCTTCCAGACCAACGCCGAGCGCACCAAGGATGGCGTCTGGGATGAGTGGATCGAGAAAACCTACGAGTCCCTGCGCAAGCTGAGCCCGGGCCGTTACAGCAAGACCGAACTGGTGGAGGACTCCGTCGATGTCATTTATTAACGGTTCCGCCACATTCAGACGCCACACCCTCAGCGCCCTCGCCGTCGCTCTGCTGCTGTCTGCCTGTTCCAGCAACGAGCCGAAGGAAGAGGAATTCGCCATGCCGGAATCGGTGGTGGTGGATCTGGAGGGTGGGGATGCCAAGGCTGCCGTCCCTGCAGTAGAGGCAGCAGCCACTGAAGGCGATGCGGCCGCAGCCGACGCAAAAAAAGCCACGACTGATCAGGATTCCGCTGCCGTGCTGGAGCGCCTGCGCACTCAGGCAGCGCCGGTTACCGCCCGCGATCCCGCGCACGAAAAACAGGCCAAGGCAGCCAAAGACGGCTTCGACCGTGCCCTGGTGGAAATGAAAAAAGGCAACCTGGATGGCGCGCTGGCGCAATTCCGCCAGCTGTCGGCACAGTACCCCGCGCTGGCCGGTCCGGTGGTGAACCAGGCGATCATCCTGCGCAAGAAAGGCCAGCTCGACGCGGCGCACAAACTGCTGCAGGACGGTCTGATGACGCACGGCCGCAACCCCTATTACCTGAATCAGCTTGGCATCTACAGCCGCGAACAGGGCCAGTTCAGGAAAGCGCAGGCCAGCTATGAATCTGCGATCAGGATCGACGAAAATTACGCCAAGGCACACTATAATCTGGCAGTGCTGGCGGATCTTTATCTGCACGATCCGGCACTGGCGCTGCGGGAATTCCAGGCTTACCAGAAACTGTTGCCGGAACCGGATGCAAAAGTGGCTGGCTGGATCAAGGACCTTGAGCGCCGGCAGGCGCCCTGACGTGAAGCGAGAACGAACGTGAAACGGATACTGTACTGGGCTGCTCTGACTCTGCTGCCACTGCACGCACTGGCACTGGACGAAGGCACCACCATTATCGGCACCAAGGAAGCGCCCAACGTGCTCAACGTGGTGCCCTGGCAATCCCGCGAACTGGGTGTCGATCCCTGGGGCGCGCAGCCAACGCACAATTCCGAATTGCTCAATGACGCATTGAAACCGGTGGACCGGGACGAGTTGCAGCGGCAGGTGGAATATTTTAACCTGCTGCAGGATTCATCACCGCAAGCCGTTGAACCATAAGAATTTTTTAAATCGAATCCCACCAAATAAAGATATCGGGTGAATCAGGAGACTCTAATGGAAAGTACAACCGCCGCCATCAACGCCGCAGAAACCAGTGCGGGATTTTTCCCCACTCTGGTGCAATTCTTTGTCGAGGGTGGCGTGTTCATGTATGTCATCCTGTTTGTTTTTCTTCTCGGCCTGGCGATAGCCGTCGAGCGTTTCATCTATCTGAACCTGGTGCAGACCCGAAACCAGACCGTGTGGAAAAAGCTGTTCCCACTGCTGACCCAAGGCAAATTCAAAAGCGCAATGGATGAAGCGAAGACATCCACTGCCGCGGTTGCGAAAATTCTGGTGTATGGACTATCCCGTAGTGCCTATGCCACCCACCACGACGAAGTGGAAATGGCCATGGAGGAGGGGCTGATGGAAGCCATCCCCAGTCTGGAGCGCCGCACCCATTACATCGCCATCTTCGCCAACATTGCCACCCTGCTCGGGTTGCTCGGCACCATCCAGGGCCTGATCACCGCATTCGATGCCGTGGCCGGCGCAGATCCCGCCCAGAAAGGCGACCTGCTCTCCGCCAGTATCTCGGTGGCGATGAACACCACTGCATTCGGTCTGATCGCCGCCATTCCGCTGATGCTGATCTTCGCCTACCTGCAGTCCAAGACCAACCAGCTGATCGACAGTATGGAAATGGCATCGGTGAAATTCCTCAACGTATTCCGTCAGGCCCAGAACCAGAGCAAGAACAAACCCAGCGGTACTCCCTGATTGCGCTCGCCAGACTGAACAGGAGTTTTCATCTGTATGCGTAGACGCACGCTTCGCAGCCGGGACACCGAGGTCCAGCTCAACATCACCACCTTCATGAATCTGATGGTGGTGCTGGTGCCGTTCCTGCTGATTACGGCGGCCTTCTCGGAAATGTCGGTCCTGCAGCTGACGCTGCCACCCACTTCAGCTGTTCCGCAGCAACAGCAGGACGAGCAGAAAAAACCCATTGTCCTGGAAGTACTGATCTACAAGAACCGACTGGAAGTGGTGGACCGCCAGACCGGCCCGCTCAAAATCATTCCCGTGACCAGCACCGGTCACGACTACAAGACGCTGACCACCCTACTGAAGGCAGTCAAACTGCGCTTTCCCGAGATTACCGATGTGACTCTGCTGCTGGAACGGGACACAGCTTACGATGTCCTGGTGCAGACCATGGATCACGTGCGCATGACCTATCAGCTGCAAGGTGGCACTTCCGTCGAGGTGGAGCTGTTCCCGGACATCGCTATTGGTGATGCACCACCAGATGTCCAAGCCGTCCCGCAAGCTGCGCCCGCCGTGCCAGGAGGCGATGCATGAAGCTGTCCGCCCGCGCCAAGCGCATGGAGCGGCGCCGCAAGCGCTCCAAGTTTCCGGAAATCAACTTGGTGTCGATGATGGATATCTTCACCATTCTTGTGTTTTTCCTGCTGGTGAATTCGTCTGACGCGATCCAGCCACCCAACCAGAAAGTGGTGAAGCTGCCGCAGTCCACCGCCGAGATGCTGCCAGACCAGACCGTTTCTATCCTGGTGAACGATCAAGCCATCCTTGTCAATGGCCATGCTGTTATCGATGTGCCGTCCGTCATGGCCATGCCCAGCGATATGATTCCCGCCTTGCAGAAGGAACTGCGCTATCAGGCCAGCAAATCCGTTGCACCGGTGGATGAACTGGGTGTCGCCCAGCGCGATATCACCATCATGGGCGACAAGGCAATTCCCTACGGCCTGCTGCGCAAGATCATGGTGACCTGCAGCAATAGCGAATACACCAACATTTCGCTGGCAGTACTCAAGAAACCGGCGGACAAGAACTCATGATCGAGACTCCGTATTTTTCGACGCCGACCCTGCCCTGGGACAGACGGGCGGAGGAAGAAAAGCTGTTCCGCCGGCTGGCGGCGCTGTTCATCCTGATTTTCTTCATCATCACCCTTATCGTGCCGTATATTCCCCTGCCGGAAAAACAGCGCGAGGAAGTGGAGCGCATTCCGCCACGCCTGGCCAAGCTGGTGATGGAAAAGCAGAAACCGCCACCGCCGAAGGTGGAAGAAAAGCCGAAGGAAGAATTGAAGGAAGAACCGAAAAAAGAAGAGCCGAAAAAGGAAGAACCTCAAAAAGAAGAGA